>CAYYJV010000001.1:0-51043 GCA_964472225.1 uncultured Candidatus Saccharibacteria bacterium
TAAGGAAAGGGAGTGATTAAAATAAAGATAGAGATAAACCGGCTCAAAAATTAAAATCATTCCCAAGGCCAAGCTTCTAATGGCAATTGAGACAAAAAATTGCCCCGACTCTCTTTTGAGAAGATATTGAAGAAAATTAATTGGAGAAAAATAAAAAGGCATATTCCGTGATCACAAGGTTTCCCCCGGCTCCCGTTTTGGATAATTTTCAACGCGGCGGAAACCTAAAATTTTATAAATTTTTAATTCTAAGATTAGCATCGGCTTTGATATCTTTTAATTTCTTTCTTTCTTTTCTGTGAAAATAGCAGGTTACCGCTACCATGGCTGCGTTGTCTGTGCACAAGCTCTTAGGGGGGACAAAAATTTTGGTCTCTTTTCGGAATTGCTTCCTTAATTCATCGTTGGCGGCCACGCCTCCCCCAAGAAGCACTGATTTCACTTTGTAATCTTTAACGGCTTTCAAGGTTTTATAAATTAAAACATCAATAATTGCCTGTTGAGCTTCAGCTGCCATAAATCTTTTGTTATATTTCCCTTCCCTCACTTTATATAATACCGCAGTTTTGAGCCCAGAGAAACTGAAATCGTAATTTTTCTGCTTAATCATCGGTCTCGGCAAAGAAATTTCGAATTTCGAATTTCGAATTTTAAATTTAGCCGCTTGAGCTGCGATCGCTGGTCCCCCGGGATAACCCAGACCTAAAATCCTAGCCACTTTATCAAAACATTCGCCAGCCGCATCATCCTTCGTTTCACCAACCAATTTATATTGACCAATTTTCTTCATCAAGATTAACTGCGTATGTCCACCGCTGACCACTAAAGCCACCGCCGGAAACTGAATCGCAGTTGAACTGCGATTAATGAGATTCGCAAGTATGTGGGCCTCGATGTGATTTACAGGAATTAACGGTTTTTTATATCTTTTGGCCAAATCTTTGGCAAAATTTATTCCTTGCCACAAACAAGGTTCCAAACCGGGACCCACGGTCACCCCAATAAGATTAATGTCAGAAAACTTGTATCCCCTCATGGCCTTTCTTAAAACTTGAGGCAGATTCTTCTGGTGCTCCCTTTTGGCCAGAAAAGGATAAACTCCTCCGTATTTTTTGTGGAGTTTTACTTGGGAAGATATAATATTGGAGATTATCTTGAATCCCGACCTTCCCGCCTCCAAAAGAGATATGGCCGTATCATCGCAGGAAGTGTCTATGCCTAGAATAATCATGGTCTTAAGATTTTAGGGGGTATAGCCGTCAAATCAACAATCGTGGAGGGTCGCGATTTTTTTAGGTTTCCCGCGTCAACAATTAAATCCGGCTGACATTTCCGGCCTTTAAATTGTTTTATAATCTCTGTTATCCTGCCGGAGCCGGGCTTTCCCGAGATGTTTGCCGAAGTTCCGCTAATCGGCCTGTTTACGGCCGACATCAGTTTTCGTATGAAATCGCCCCGGGGAATCCTCAACCCCAGGGTCCCGCCTTCTTTGCTTTTTAAAACAACCGTCACTTTTCCCGGCCAAACCTTTTTCAAGAACTCTTCCTGTTTTTTGTCGATATAACAAAAACGCTTTGCCATTTTGATGTCCTTCACAAAAACCGGAACCTGCTTGTTTTTGGCCCTTCCTTTTATCTTAAAAAGCTTGCTCATCGCCTTCCGGTTCCCGACGTCGCACAATAATCCGTAAATCGTATCGGTGGGAAATACGACTATCTGCCCTTTTAAAATCGCTTCGGCCGCCTTTCCGATTGTTTTCCCCTTTAATTTTACAATCTCCATTACTATATTTTAATTTAAAATATGCCAAAGAGAAAGACCGGAGCAAGCTCCGGTCTTTTCTTATTACATCTTTCGAAGATCCATCCGCATTGTTGTCTCATGCGGATGGAAGCCGCACCTCTCATAGAAGGGAATATTGTGCTCGGCGCAGCTCAAAATAACTTTATAACATCCTTGAGCTTCGGCCTCCAGCACAGCGTATTTGACCAAGGTTCTGCCAATGCCCCGGCCTTCAAACCCCTCCTTTGTGGCCACGTCTTCAATGTGGCCAACCTTGCCGCCGCGGTGGATAAAGTGCTGGGTGACAATCAGCATTGCCGTCCCAACAATCTCTCCGAAGCGCTCTGCCACAAAAACGGTGGCAGAGGAGCCAAGTTTGATCCTTCTTGCCTCCCGCGGCGTAAGACCTACAAAGGCCACGCGAGAAAGGGTTTCTAGAAATCCATTCTCCAAATCCTTCTCCTTAAGTTTCCTAATTTTGAACATTACAACCCCTCCATCGTTCTTATTTGTTTTTTAGGGTACATAATATATTAGTTGTTTTTCCAACTTTTGTCAAGGAAAAGGCCGACGACTTATTCGTCGGCCTCTTTTTTACTTGACAAACTGACGGAGAACAATGTCTCCGTTCAGTTCATTAAGACAAAGGGGGCAGTAGGCCACCGCCTCACTGACAATCTCTTCCCCGCACTCGGGGCACCTGCCCTCAAGATATAGAGCAAGCGGGTGTTTCTCTTTCTCGATGCGGCTGAGGAGTATTTTCGCCTCGGCTAACGAAATTGGGCCGTACTGATTTCCTCCGGCAGAAGAAACTCTCTCGATGGCCTCGCGCAAAGCGTGAGACAAAATCACTCTTTCCTCTTGGGTTATCCAAAACCCCCCGATTTTTGTGCCCGTTTCCATTTGGCCAACCTCCTTTTCAAGAATGACTCACTATATCACTAATCTTTCGGTTTGTCAATTGTTTTGGATTCGGAAAAAACAATGAATTTATCCTTTATATTATCAAAAATAAGAGTGCCCGGCCCCACTAAAGAATTTGAACCTATTAAAACTCCGGGCATAGTTCCTGTATGAATTCCAAAAGAAGTTTTCTCGCCAACGATTGCGCCCAGGTAAGTAATTCCCGTATCGATCTTTTTACCCTTAACGAGCGATTTTATGCTCTCTCTGTCCAGACGCCGATTGGCGGTAATGAAGCCGGCACCGAAGCGGCAGTCTTTTCCTATAACCGAATCACCGAGATAGCCGGAATGAAAATGGGTCCCCGCTTGGACAATGGAGTTTTTTATTTCAAAAAAAGCGCCGGTCGTCACTTCTTTTTCCAGACTGACGGGGCCACGGAAAACATTGGCCGCCCCGATTTTGCAGCCATCTCCTATGTAGCAGGGGCCGGTCAAAACCGAATTATCGCCGACGGATGCGTTCTTGCCTATGTAGACCCTTCCTTTAATGACTACATTTCTGCCGATGAAAGCCGAAGAAGCTATCTTCTTTTTGAAATTTTTTGAATTTAAAAAAATATCCAAAGCATCAAGGGCGTTCCAGGGATATTTAAGGGATATGGGACTTTTTGCGGTCAAAACCAAATCGGCGCGCTTTTCCTTTATGAAAAGGTTCATTGCGTCTATCAAGGCATCTTCTTTCGGGGGAACCTTTTTTAAATATCCGAATATTTCTTTCGGAAAAACATAAGTTTCGCTGGTTTTAACATCGGAAGGCTCTTTGCCTTTTGCCGGATTTTCCACTATTTCCACAACCTTTCCGCTTTTAAACTTCGCTATTCCGAATTCCCAAGGAGTGGATGTTCTGGTGCCGACGAAAACTATCCTGCCGGCGTATTTTTTGATCAGCCGGGGAAGATAATCGTCCAGGTCTATCTTATGCCCGCCGATAACCACGAATGGTCCCTTTATCAGCCCTTCCGCCCGCCTTAAGGCATCGCCGGTCCCCAGCGGCTTGGGCTGGACCACATAGCGAATTCGCAGAGGAGCGGAATAGTTTTTGAGCTCTCTTTCTATATCTTTTTTCGACCCCTGGATAACAACGGCTTCCCTTATTCCCGCTCTTTTCAGCCCTTCAAGGGCATGCAATATCAAAGGCCTTCCTCCTAAAATTAAAAGGGACTTGTGCTGGTAATTTAACGGCCAAAAGCGGGAACTCTCACCCGCAGCCAAAATTACCGCCTGATTAATCTTCATAACAAAGAAATTAAAACATTGGAGACCTTTTGGGAATCGTGCTCCAAAAGATCGGGTTTTAGTAAGTTTAAACCTATAAAATTAGGTGGTAAAGAAGCCCGATCAAAAGAAACCGGTTCCAAAAATTGAGGGTGTTCCTTTTTATATTTTTCGATTATCTTTTTTGGAGGAAAGGAATTGTTGTAGAGCACGAAATCCAACCTGTCTTCCAGCAACTTTTCAATTTCTCCGGCAAAGTTTAAAACCGAAAAGCCATTGGTTTCGCCGTTTTTAGTCATTAAGTTGCAGATATAGACTTTTTTAGCTTTGCTTTTCTTAATGGCTTCGGGGATTCCTCGGACCAATAAAATTTGGGCCAGAGAAGAAAACAGGTCTCCTGGGCCGATGACTATCAAATCTGCTTTTTTGATGGCTTCCAGAGATTTAGGATAAGCTTTGGCTTCGGGCTCCAAAAATATTCTCTTTATTCCTATTTTGCCGTCATGCTTGGGAACATCTATATTCCCCTCTCCTTTAATAATTTGTCCGTCGTCCAATTCTACGCAAAGGGTGGCATCATCGAGGGTGGCCGGTAAAAGCTCGTGCCTGGGTAGAATTTCCAAATCTTCTTTGATTTCTTCTTCCAGCTCTTCCATAGATTTTTCAAAATTGTCGGCAGCCGTTACAAAAGAAGAACAATAAAGATTGGCTAGAACGTGATTCTCCAGGGGGCCGTCTTTTAAGCGAGAGGACAGCATTTCTTTTTTCTGGGGGGATGCGCCGGATAAAGCCAAGGCTGCTCGACGGAAATCGCCAAAAGATACTTTGGTTTTAAAATAATCTCTCTCCCGACCCGCCGATCCTCCCGAATCCAGCATGGCCGAAATAACCGAAATCTGTAAAGGATAATTTTTTAATCCCTCCAGCACGGCTTTCGGCATGGCGTTTCCCCCGCCCAGACAAACGATTCTTTTATTTGAATTTATTGATGACATTATGCCAATTGACTTCTCTCTTTATATTATACCAAGGTCCTTTCAATTGGGGCCATTGGGATTCAAAAGCGGGTTTCTCGATTTTGTAAAAAAGCCCGATGGGGACCTTGGTGTCTTTTTCGTAAGAATAGTCCCATTCCCTCGCTTTTTCCAGGGCTTTATTAAAATTACTCGCATCGTGACCGTTGTCAAGCTTGTAAACATTTTTGTTCAAATAGGGAACGGAATATTTATGATAGACAATGCATGGCTGCAAAATGTCAATGAAAGAAAACCCTTTATGGTTTATGGCTTGCTTTATTAAATCTTTCAAATGAGAAACCTCCAAAGCATAAGCCCTGGCCACAAAAGTGGCTCCCGCTTCCATTGCCAAGACAAGCGGATTTAGAGGATTTTCTGCCAAGCCCAAGGGGCTGGAACCATCCTTAAATCCTTTTTCCGTGGTAGGAGTAAACTGGCCGGTAGTCAGAGAAAAAACCTGATTATTGTGCACCATCATTGTAATATCGGCATTGTAGCGGCAGTTATGAACGAAATGCTCCATGCCTTCGGCATAAGTATCGCCGTCGCCGCCAAAACCAATGACTTTCAAATCGGGGTTGCCCAGTTTTATGCCGAAAGCTAGGGGCAAAACCCGGCCATGAATGCCGTAAAAGCCCTTCAGGTTTAAATAATCATAAATTTTAGCGTGACAGCCAATGCCCGTAACCATAGCCGTGCTGCCGGCAATATCCAACTCGGCGACGGCTTCTTTTACGGCCCGTAAAATGCCGAAGTTCAGACAACCCGGACACCACGTATTTATTTCTTTTGTGCCTAAATCTTCCGGTTTCATATTTTTTTTAACTCTTTAATTATGTCTTCCGGAATAAACGGCCTCCCGTCATATTTTAAAATTTTATCTTTTATCATAAAACCCGTTTGCTCGGCAACGACATCGGCCAATAAGCCGGTGGCTGAATTTTCCACCAAAATCACTTTTTGAGATTTTTTGATTTCATTGGAAACCTGTTCCCGGGGAAACGGGCTTAAATAGGAAATTTGTAAAAATCTGAAGTCCGGAAGTTCAAGCAGGGCGTCCAGGATAGCTCCCTTGGTCGAGCCGTGACTAACAATTAAATTACTGCCCTTGCCGTAAACGGCAACAGGATTCAACTTCTGAATTTCTTTTTCAATCAGCGGCACCTTACTTAATCTTTTTTCCTGACCCTTAGCTACGCTTTCCGCGTCTTCCACGGTGTGACCACGTTCACCGTGTTCGTAACTGCTGGCTCTGTCTACCGCATGAGAAACGGGCGTCAATGATGATTTTTTAAGCTCGTCAAAAGAATAATTACTTTCGCCCAGATGCTTGTCCCCCAAAATAATAGCCGGCGTCCTATATTTACAGGTTAAATAAAAGGTCTCCTGAGTTCTTAATATAGCTTCCCGGGGGTCACCAGGAGCCACCACAATTCTGGCGAATTCACCGTGCCCTGCATTCAAGGCAAATTTTAAATCTCCCTGTGCGGTATAAGTGGGAACTCCCGTAGAAGGAGCTGTCCTTTGGGCCAAATAAACGACCAAGGGAAGTTCAGCCATACCGGCCATACTGAAAGCTTCCGTCATTAAAGCGAAGCCGCCTCCAGAAGTGCCAACCATAACCTTGGCTCCCGTGAAAGAAGCTCCTAAAGCCGCATTGATAACTGCAATTTCGTTCTCCGGCTGAAAAACTAAAATATTGTTTTCCAGTTGTCTTTTGGCTAAAAAATGGAGTACGGGGGTAGCCGGAGTCATAGGATAAGCCAGATAAAGATCTATTCCGGCGGCTATGGACCCTATGCCTACCCCCTCATTCCCGGAAATGAAATATTTTTCTTTTCCGATCTTTTCCAATTTTTCTTTTACTTCGGCTGATGCATAACCTTCCTTAATGGCTTTCTGAACCAAATCCGACTTCTCCCCAAAATACTCCCTAGCGGTTGTCAATAAAATGTCGAGGTCCACTCCGAACAGTTTGAAGAGGTAGCCGATCAGAATGTCGTTTTCCAAAATTTTCGGCCCCCCCAGCTTCTTCACGATGGATTTGAATTCTTCTGTTTTGACGACCAATCCCCCCTTCTTCAGATTCCTTTTATGCAAATCAACTGTTTTTGAATCCAGGGCCAAAATAATGTCGTATTTTTCTTCGTGAGAATAAATAGGTTTGTCGGAAATCTTGAGAATATTAAAATTATGCCCGCCTCTGATTAAGGAGGGGTAGTCCCGGTAATTAAAAACGTAATATCCCCAGCGGCAAAATATTTTCCCGATAAGGTGGGCGGTAACGGCCGTTCCCAATCCAGCCTCTCCACCGATAAAAATGGTTTTTTGAAATTGGGTCATCGTTTATTATCCTACCATATTTTCTCCAAAATAAAAAACGGCTGCCACCGCGGCGCACGCTTTGAAATGAAACTTGGTTTCATTTTATTCGACGGTGACGGATTTGGCGAGGTTGCGGGGCTTATCCACATCGCAGCCGCGTAACACTCCCATATGATAAGCGAAAAGCTGCAAGGGTACGACGCTTAAAATCGGGGTGAGCATTTCCAGGGTTTTGGGAATGTAAATTACGTCGTTTGCCAGCTTTTTGATTTCTTTGTTGCCTTCCGTAGCCAAAGCAATGATAGGTCCTTTCCTGGCCCTAATCTCCTCAAGGTTGGAAATGGCTTTCTCGTAAACCGAATCTGTCGGACAAATCACAAAAGTCGGGAAGCTCTCGTCAATCAAAGCAATGGGACCGTGCTTCATTTCCCCGGCTCCGTAGCCCTCGGCGTGAGCATAGGAAACCTCTTTTAATTTCAAGGCTCCCTCCAAAGCGACAGGATAGTTGTACTTTCTGCCGAGGTAGAGGAAATTGCTGAAATCTTTGTACTTTTCAGCTAATTTTTTAACCTGGTTGTTTTTTTGCAAAACCTCTTTTACCAAAGTGGGCAAACGCTGTAACTCTTTGACTATTCTTTGCCCCATCACCACCGACAAATCTTTTTGTCTTCCCAAACACAAAGTAAAAAGAGCTAAAACGACCAACTGGGAAGTAAAAGCCTTGGTGGAAGCTACGCCAATTTCGGTTCCCGCTCGATTATAAACTCCGGCGTCGGTCTCCCGGGAAAGGGAAGACCCCACCGCGTTAACAATTCCTAGGCTTAAAATTCCTTTTCTTTTAATTTCTTTTAAGGCAGCTAAGGTATCGGCTGTTTCCCCGGATTGAGAAATAGCCAAAACCGCCGTCTTTTTATCAATAATTGGCTTGCGATAACGAAACTCCGAGGCAAAATCTACTTCGGTGGGAAGACCGGCGTATTCTTCCAGCATGTACTCTCCCACGAGTCCGGCGTGATAAGCCGTACCGCAAGCCACGATGTTGATTCTTTCTATTTCCCGCAACTTCTCTCGAACAGACTCCAAACCGCCGAGCCTGACAGAGCCCGGCCCCAAAAGAATTCTTCCTTTGAGGGAATTTTCTATGGACTCGGGCTGTTCCATAATTTCTTTTAGCATAAAATGGGGATAACCTTTTTTCACGACATCTTCTGCTTCTACTTCCAGAGATTCGGGCTGTTTTTCCCTAAGAATTAAGAGATCGTTGGGAGTTAAAACGGCTATTTCGTTATCGTCAAGATTAACTACTTTTTTGCAGTAGGGAGCGATGGCGCTGGCATCGGAAGCCACGAAATATTCCTTTTTGGAGCCAACTCCAATTAAAAGAGGGCTGGAAAGGCGAGCCACTACCATTTTGCCGGGATCATCCTTGGCAATAATGGCTAAGGCATAAGCCCCTCTGATTAATCTCAAGGACTTTCTGACGGCTTCCTCCAGATTTCCCTGAAAATGTTTCTCAACGAGATGAGCCACTATTTCGGTATCGGTTTCGGAAGCAAACTTATGCCCTTCTTTTCTCAGTTGTTCTTTTAATTCTTTGTAGTTCTCAATAATGCCGTTATGGACCAGCCAAATATTGCCCCGACAATCACTATGAGGATGAGCGTTTGTTTCGGTTACCCCTCCATGAGTTGCCCAGCGCACATGACCAAGACCGATATTGCCGTTTAAGGTGCCGCTGCTCCTTAATTTTTTCTCCAGGGTTTCCAATTTGCCCACGGTCTTAAGGCAGGCGATCTTGCCGTTCTCAAAAACAACAAGACCCGAGGAGTCGTATCCTCGGTAGCTTTCTCTTTGGAGGCCGCTCATTAAAATGGGGACCGCTTTCTGTTTACCCAAATAGCCGACGATACCGCACATATATGTTTAAACTACGAAATTAATGAGTTTTCCTGGCACAAATATCACCTTCTTGAGTGGTTTGTTGGCTATCCATTTTTTAACCTTTTCTCGCCCCAATGTCAATTCCTCTGCCTGCTTTTGAGAAATATCAACAAATACCTCAATTTTATCTCTAACCCTGCCGTTAACCTGAATAATCAATTGGGTTTTTTCTTCTTTTACCAATTTCGGATTATATCGAGGCCATTGCTGATTATGAATGCTTTCTCGTTCTCCCATGTTATGCCACAATTCCTCGCTTATGTGAGGGGCAAACGGCGCCAAGAGTTTAATTATCAATTTCCAATTTTCACCGTGTGGATCGGTGGAACTTTTCAATGATTGAGGTTGTTTGGATGCTTCATTTATTAATATCATCAGGGCGGAAATGGCTGTGTTAAACCTCATGCCCTCAATATCTTCTGTCACCTTTTTAATAGTTTTATGCAATAGCCTTTCTATTTTTTCATTTTTAATTTCGCTTTTTGATTTTTTATTTTTAATTTTTAATTTTCCAAATAGATCCCATACTCTATTAAGGAATCTATAAATTCCCACGATCCCATTTGGGTTCCATGCCCCTCCTTGGTTGTATGGCCCCATAAAACAAAGGTACATCCTTACGGCGTCAGCGCCATACTTTTTCACCTGCTCATCGGGATCTATCACATTGCCCCTGGATTTTGACATTTTTTGGCCATCGGGACCCAAAATAATTCCCTGGTGTCGCAAGGCCAAAAACGGCTCTTTGAAACCCAAATGGCCAAGCTTATTTAAAACCTTAGTAAAAAACCGGGAATACAAAAGATGCAAGACGGTGTGCTCGGCTCCTCCAACGTACATTCGCACTGGCAGCCATTTTTCAATTTTGTTTTTGGCAGCGAATTTTTTATCGTTATGGGGATCGGCGTAACGAAGATAATACCAAGAAGAACAAACAAAGGTATCCATGGTATCTGTTTCCCTTTGGGCAGAACCCTTACACTTGGGACAAGTGGTTTCAACAAAACTTTTGGATTTGGCCAGAGGAGAATTCCCTTCGCCCGTAGGCTTGTAATCTTTGATTTTCGGCAGCAAAACCGGCAAATCTTTTTCCGGAACCCGCTGCCAACCGCATTTTTCACAAAAAACCATGGGGATGGGAGCCCCCCAATATCTCTGTCGTGAGATCAGCCAATCACGTAATCTATAATAAACTCTTTTCTTGGCTAACCCCTTTTTAGCTAGCCACTCCCCGATTCTTTCTCTGGCATCAACAGAAGGCATACCCGTAAACCGACCGGAATTAACCAACACCCCCTCTCCCTCATAAGCCCTATTAACGAAGTCATTCTTCGTTAATGGTTTGATAACGTCAATAATTGGTAAATTGTATTTCTTGGCGAAATCAAAATCTCTTTGGTCGTGAGCGGGGACTGCCATAATGGCTCCTGTGCCGTAATACATTAAAACATAATCTGCCACGAAAATAGGGATTTCCCGGCCGTTCACCGGATTGACGGCTTTAACGCCCCTTAATTCTATCCCGGTTTTCTCTTTTATTTCGGAAATCCTCTCCTTTTCCGTTTTTTTCTTGGATGACGTGACATATTCCTGAACAAATTTTAAATTTTGGATTTTGAGCTTTGGGTTTTTCAAAATCGGATGTTCCGGAGCTACCACTAAATAAGTACAACCGAACAAGGTATCCGCTCTCGTAGTGAAAACGGGGATTTTAAATTTTGCCGTGCGCTGTGCGGAAACGGCGGGTGAACAACGGGCGTTTTGAATTTTGAATTCTATTTGCCATCCTTCTGACCTTCCAATCCAGTTCCTCTGCATAATCTTCGTGGTTTCGGGCCAATCCAGGCCCTCCAAATCTTTCAATAAATCCTCGGCAAAGTCAGAAATTTTAAAAAGCCACTGCTCGATTTCCTCTTGCACCACCTCCGAATCGCACCTTTCGCACAAACCATCAATCACTTGTTCGTTGGCTAAAACCGTCTTACAGGAAGGACAAAAATTACAGGGCACCTTGGCTCGGTAGGCCAAACCCGCCTTGTGCAGCTGTAAAAACATCCACTGGGTCCATTTATAATATTCGGGCTCAGAAGTAACAATCTCCCTGGACCAGTCATAACAATTCCCAAGTGACTTCAATTGCTTTCTCATTCTCTCAATGTTCTTTTTGGTCCAGTTTTTGGGATGAATCCCCCTCTTTAAAGCAGCATTTTCTGCCGGTAATCCAAAAGAATCAAAGCCAATCGGCGACATTACATTAAACCCCTGCATTCTTTTGAAGCGAGCGTAAACGTCAGCGGGGGCGAAATTATACCAATGTCCTATATGAAGGTCGCCCGAAGGATAAGGAAACATCACCAGATGGTAAAAATTCTCCCTGCCTTTGGTCTTATCGGGAGTTTTGTAAATTCCAGAATTCTCCCAAATTTTCTGCCATTTTTTTTCAATTCTTTGTGGATTATACTTCATACAAAATTATTTTAACCCATAAATTTGGTCGGGTAAACATTGTTTAAAATAACAAGGTTCTTAATAACCATGGCGACCGTCATAGGGCCTACGCCTCCAAGGGTGGGAGTGATGTAACTTGCCTTTTTTACCGCGCTGTCAAAATCTATGTCTCCTGCGGCATCAATTACTACTGCCCCCTCTTTTATCATATTGCCGTTAATAACAAATCCGGGCTTGCCCACCCCGGAAATGATAACGTCAGCCCCTTCGACATTTTCTAAAACCTTAATGCCTTGTTTTAAAAGCCAAGCGGCAACCGGTTTACCCACCAGTCTTCCTCTGCCGATAACCCCCACCTTTTTGCCTTTAAGATCTATTTTGTATTCTTTCAGCAATTCCAGCACCCCCTCCAAAACTGGTGATAAAACAAAGGGTTTGCCGGAAAGCGCGTCAACGTCTTTTTCTGGTGGAATCAAATCTAGAATCTTTTGAACATCAATATGTTGGGGCAGGGGCAATTGAATGATTATCCCATGGTTTTTCTGCCTGCTAATCTCTTTTACCTTTTTCTCCAAATCTTCTTGGGTAATATTTTCAGAAAACTGATAAAGTTCAAACTCAACCCCAACTTTTTTACAGGCTTTTTCTTTCTGGCGAAGAAAAATCTTAGAATTTTTATCTTCCCCAACCAAAACAGCGGCAAGTTTTAACTTTTTGCCGCTTTTTTTTATCTTTTTTCTAAGATCCTCCAAAATCTTTTCCGATAATTTTTTGCCGTCCAAAATAATAGCCATAATTAGTGAACTCGGAATTAGTCACTAAGAAAAACGTTCCGCAAGACGAACGGGCATGGTTTCTGCCAGAGCGTCCGGCAGAAGAGCGAGCCCGAGGTTCGAGCAGCGCGAGCGCGCTGGGCGAGCGACTGCGGTTTTTCGTGCGACTGATTCTGAATCTTATCGCCGAGCGATTAATTTAAGGAAGCGGAAATTTTCGGCAAAGCGTTTTCACTTTTTCCCTAACCTCTTTTACGCTTTTGGGATTAGTAATTACTTCATTTATCCAGCCGGCGATTATCCGCATTTCCTTTTCTTTCATTCCCCTGGTAGTTAAAGCTGGGGTTCCCAAACGAATCCCGGACGGATCATAAGGAGTGCCGGGATCATAAGGAATGGTGTTCCTGTTGGTTACGATACCAGCTTTCTCCAGTAGTTCTTGGCAGGGCTTTCCCGTAATGTTCTTATTCCTCAAATCAATCAAAACTAAGTGGTTATCAGTGCCGCCGGAAATTAAATTAAAACCATACCTTTCCAGTTCCCGGGCTAAAGCTTTGGCGTTTTTAACTATTTGCCGGGCATATCTTTTAAAAGCGGGAGACATCGCCTCCTTCAAAGCTATACCAATGGCGCAAATAGTGTGCTGATGAGGCCCGCCTTGTAAGCCGGGAAAAACCTTGGGGAAAATTTTCTGCTCCAATTCCTTCCGGCAAATAATCATGGCTCCCCGGGGACCCCTTAATGTTTTATGAGTGGTGGTCATCAAAACATCAGCCCAGGGAAAGGGACTGGGATGCTGGCCTCCAATAATAAGGCCCGTAATATGGGAGGTGTCTGCCAAAAGATAAGCTCCAACCTTTTTTGCAATCTGAGAGAACCTCTTAAAATCAACTTTCCGGGGGTAAGCGGTGTAGCCTGCCATAATAAGCTTCGGTTTTTCTCTCTTGGCCAGTTTTTCAATTTCCTCGTAGTCTAAAAATCCATTTTTTCCCAGATAATAGTAAACGGGCCTGAAATCCCTGCCGGTAAGGGAAGCCTTTGCACCCTGGCTCAGGTGCCCGCCATGAGGCAAATGGAGACAAAGGATCTTATCTTTTAAATTCAGAAGACCTCTTAATATTTCGTAATTAGCCGGTGCTCCCGAAAGCGGCTGTACGTTGACCGCCCACTTCCTGGGGCTAAGCCCAAAAACCTTAAGAGCTCTTTCCCCAACCAAAGTTTCCAACTTATCAATGTTTTCCTGCCCAGCGTAATACCTTTTATATGGCCTGCCTTCCGAGTATTTGGCAACGAAAATCGAACCCAGAGCTTCTCTGACCGCCCGCGAAGGATAATTTTCAGAAGCTATCAAATTAAGGGTGCTTTTCTGGCGCCCCTCTTCTTCTTTAATTAGTCTGGCTATTTTCCGATCGATTTTTCTAATTTTTTTAATGTCCATATCTTATATTTACCATAAAAGGCCGGCTCTTTCAAGCCGACCTTTTAAATCTGCTAACGAATGTATTCAAGGGCACGATTGATTCTTTTTTGAATCGCTTCTTCGGGTGAAGATGACTCTTTGATAAAACTCGGGAGGATAATGTATTTTATCCCCCATTCGTCCAAAAGTTTCTTGTAGCGCCTGTCCACTTCTGCTTGAAACTCGTCATTCTCGCTTCTGACTCCGTCCAGTTTCATGGGAAATTCAATCGGTAAATAGAACACGAGGTCGTAAATAGCATTATCTTTAACAATTTCTCTAATTGCTTCTTTTACCCTGGAGGCTTTCTCCGAATTCTGGTTTTCTAGGACAATTTCTCCGTAAACCAAATAGTCAAATAAGCATTTATCGGCTACCCAGGGTTCGGAAGTAAGCCTTTCCAGCTCCCACTGTCGCCCCACCAACCAAACTTGAACTTCGGGAGGGGTGTTCTCGTTAATCTCAAAACCCTTTGAAAAAGCCTCCTCTCTTACTATATCGTAAATGTAACTGCCGCTTAACTTCTTTGCCAGCCCTTTAGCAAAGCTGCTTTTTCCTGTGCCATGGGAACCGGCAACCGCAATCTTCATGGTGCTCCTCCTTTGTTAATACTAAATTTTAAATAACTCTTTAGCATTTCGGGTGGTAATTTGAGCTATTTCTTTATAATCTAAATCTTTAATTTTAGCAATTTTCTCTGCCACATATTTTACATAAGCTGGCTCATTCCGACCCTTTTGGGAAGGCGGAGTCAAATAGGGGCAATCGGTTTCAATTAAAATTCTCTCTAGAGGGGTTTTTTTAATGACATCGTCCAAATCCATTTTAAATATTATCCCGTTAAACCCCAAATAAAGCCCTTTTTCTATATATTTCTCTGCCTGATTCCGATCGCCGGTGAAACAATGAATAACACCTCTTAATTTCGAATTTCGTGCTTTGAATTTCAAATTTACGATCTCTATGAGATCCTCGTGGGCCTTTCGACAATGAAATATGATCGGCAGGTTTAATTCTTTGGCCAAATTCATTTGTTCTATCAAAATTTTCTTTTGCCTTTCTTTAAATGAAATGTACTCTTCTTTGTAGTCCAGGCCGATTTCCCCAATGGCTACCACCCTTCGACTATCGCTTAGGGCAAGCTTTTTATATTCGTCGTAATTAAAATCATCTTGAGCATGAATCGGATGCAGGCCGATGGCTGCATAAACTCCTTTTGGATATTCTTCAGCTATTCTTACCGCTCTTTTGCTGGTAGTTAATTGTGAGCCGACATTTATCATCCAAATATCACCGTCTAAAGAACGCCGAATAACTCTGTCGGCGTCTTCTTTGTAGGCCGAGAAATTCAAATGGGCGTGAGTATCGATTAACATCAAAGACGCGGAAATAATGGTTTGCTCTTTTTTGTTTTAATTTGTTCTAATATTTTTTCCGAAGTTCCGGGCAAAAACGGTTTTAACATTTCAGCAATATGATTCAGGGCGAACAATAAATCACCAATAACCCTCTTGTCCTTGCTCTCCCACGGTCTTTTTTTCTCAATGTATTTGTCGCAAAAACCAATTAGCTCCCAAATCGTAGCCAGCGCTTCATTAAATCGAAGCTCACTTAGAGAACGATGGTATTCTTTCCAAGTTTTGTTTATTTCCGCTTTGAATTTGGCTGTGTGGGAACAGTGGGTTTTTGAAAATTTATTGGAAATTAAAAATTGGAAATTAGAAATTTGCGCCATTTTTATTACTCTGGCAACCAAATTCCCGAGCCCTTTTGCCAAATCAGAATTATAGCGCCCCTCAAATTTTTCGCGCGTAAAGTCTCCGTCTTCCGTCGGCGGAATCTCCCGCAGAAGAAAATATCTCACCGGATCTGTCCCGTATTTCTCAACCAATTCAAAAGGATCAATAACATTCCCCAAGCTTTTTGACATTTTTTGACCGTTAACGGTTATGAATCCGTGAACAAATATAATTTTAGGTAAAGGCAATCCGAGAGATAAAAGCATGCCCGGCCAAATCAAGCAGTGAAACTTCTGAATGTCTTTACCTATACACTGAACATCTGCTGGCCAGCGCCCCGGAGCTCCGGAAAGATAATTGGTTAAAGCATCTGCCCAACAATAGATAGTATGCGCGTCGTCGTCGGGAACGGGAATCCCCCATTTTAAATCTTTCCGAGGTCTGGAAAAACTGATGTCTTCCAAACCATGCTTTACAAAGCTAAGCATTTCATTCTTGCGGCTTTCGGGGACGATTTTTATCTTATCCCTTTTAATAATTCCTTCTATTTTGGAAGAATATTTAGAAAGACGAAAAAAATAATTTTCTTCTTCAACTAATTCTGGTTCTTCTTGGTGAATTCCGCATCGGCCGTTTTTCAAATCCTTTTTGGTAATAAACGCCTCGCAGCCGACACAATAGAGCCCTTTGTACTTTTTCTTGTAAATATCGCCGTTTTTCTTTAATGCCAGCCAAACCTTTTCTACCGAAGGCCAATGTTTTTTTCGATCGCTTGTACGGATGAAATTATCGTTGGAAATGTTCAAAATTTTAGTCAGCTTTTTGAATTTTTTCGCGAGCAAATCAGTAAATTCTTTCGGACTTTTGCCCGCCGCTGCGGCGGCTTCTGCCACCTTTTTTCCATGCTCGTCCGTGCCCGTTAAAAAGAAAACATCCTCGCCCAAAAGCCGGTGATATCTGGCTATCACATCTGCTTGAATTACTTCTAAGGCGTACCCGATGTGCGGAGAAGCGTTAGTATAAGCTATGCTAGTGGTAACATAGAACTTCTTCATGGCTTAACGATGACCACAAATTCTCCCTTTATTTTATCCCCTTCTATAGATTTTATCACATCATCGATGGCCCCCCGATAAATCGTTTCGAACTTCTTGGTTAGTTCGCGACAAACCACCAAAGTTGTTGATTTATGGCGATCGCCATACATTAACAACTTCTGTAATTCCTTTAAAGTTTTTATTATCCGATAGGGAGATTCATAGAAAATTACGGGGTACCTTGAACTGGCCGCTTCTTCGAAAAATTTCTTTCTCTTCTTTTTTGCGGGCGGAAAACCAAGAAACAAAAATTTATCCATGGGAAATCCAGCAACAGAAGCTGCCGCTATAAGGGCTGAGGGGCCGGGCACGGGTGTAATTTTAACCGAAGCCAGTCCTTCTCCAATTATTTTCTCAATTAATTTTGAACCAGGATCGGAAATGCCCGGAGTGCCCGCATCTGAAACCAAAGCCAAATCTTTCCCTTCTTTCAAAAACTGAACTATGCATTCTATTTTCTTCAGCTTTGAATGTTGGTGATAGCTTAAAGTCGGAGTCTTAATTTGATAATGCTCCAGCAGTCTGGCGGTTACTCTGGTGTCTTCGCATAAAATTAAATCGACGCTTCTAAGAACGTCGAGTGCTCTTGCTGAAGCATCATGAAGATTTCCAATGGGGGTGCCGACAACATACAAAGTGCTCATACCATTACTGCGTTTTCTTCTTTTCTTTTCTTTAAGAAATCTCTTAGAAATTCAAATAAAATTCCGGCTATGGGTATGGCTAATACCCCTCCCATAATTCCCCAGAGTTTTCCTCCCATAATTAGGGCGATTAACACCAGGGCCGGGGGAAGATCCACAAATCTCTTACTCAAGATTGGGGTTAAAATATTACCTTCTATCTGTTGAATGATAATAAAAGCCGCAACAACAAATAAAGCCTTAAGCCAAGAATCCAGAGCCGTCAATAAGGCGATGATAATACCGGCCACCAAGGGCCCGATAATGGGAATAAAATTGGTGATACCGGCAAAAAAAGCAAAAGAAATTGCATAATCTATTTTTAAAACGTACTCCGAACAAACCACAAAAGTCATCAAACCCACAAAGACGCTGGAAATAATTCTGGCCCCGAACCACCCCGACACCTTTCTTTGGCTTTTTTCCCAAAGAGTTAAAACGAAGGCCTCATATTTTTTGGGGGTAAAAATAGCCACCATTCTTTCTACTCCTTTATCTTCCAACGAAATAAAAAGAGCAATGGTAAAAATGGTTACGGCGGCAAAAATCCCGCCGAAAATAGCTCCCAAGGCGGTAAAAATGTTGGTGGAAGCGTCAGCCAACCAGTTTTGAACGGTTAACGTGAATTTCTCAAAACTTTCAAAGGCTTCAATTTTTAAGCCTTTCAGAAGAGGTGAGATTTCTTCGAAATAAATGGGAAAATCATCGGAAAAACTCTTGATCTCTTTGCCGAAAACCGGGGCAATCATCCAAATGGAAACACCCAAAATTCCGAAAATGAAAATATAAACCAAAACTACCGCTGCACCGCGCGGAATGCCTTTTTTATGAAAAAAATTAATGGCCGGGCTGAACAATACCGAGATAATCAAAGCGAAAATAACCCAAACTATAACATCTTTCACCAAAAAAAGAATATAAAAAACCAAAGAAGCGATGGCGATTTTAAGAATACTTCCCCAAGAGATATCTAAAAGTTTATTGTTAACCTCGGTCATAATTTTAACAATTTCTTAAATTTATTCTCACCTTTAAAGGGCCCCACCATAGCCAAATTCAAATTTTTGGGCTGAAAAATATCCTTGGCAACCATTTGAATGTTATCGGCTGAAACTTTATCAATTTTAGCATAAACTTCTTTCAAGGTTAAGATCTCCTTTTTCAAAAGATCCTGCGTGGCGTAAAAGGAGGCTAGGGCATCAGAGGACTCCAGCATCAAGGCCATTTTCCCTTTGATGTAGTCTTTGACCTTCTTTAACTCCGCTAATGGAACCTTCTTTTTGGAAATTTTCTTGTATTCTTTTAAAATCACCGAAATAGCTTTTTCGACGTTTCTATTGTCTACCCCGGCTTGAGTCATCAATGAACCCGTATCCGGGTTAGAATCAATATTGGTCTTAATGTAATAGGCTATGCCAAGCTTTTCCCGCACTTCTATAAAAAGGCGCGAACTCATCATTCCTCCCAAAATTATTCCCAATATATCCTGAGTGTATTTTTGGGGATGAAAAAGATTGTATCCCCGCACTCCCAGACAAAGATGGGTTTGATCGGTTTTCTTGGGATACAAAAGCAGCTGAGGAGAGCTTTGTTTCTCAACAACCTTTTGCTTTTCTTTTGGAGGGGTACTTCCTATACCAGAAAAATATTTCTTTATTTTTTCCACGGCAGGCGAATTGTCTATTTTCCCTGCCACGCAGACAATGGTATTGGCGGCCACATACTGTCTTTTCATATAGTTGAAAAGATCTTTGCGACTGATTCCCATTACGCTTTCTTTGGTTCCCGCGATATCCCAGCCGGCTGGCTGATCTCCGTATAAAAGCTGGTTCCATAAAAGCCCGACGTGCAGCATGGGATTGTCATACTGCATGTTTATTTCTTCAATGATCACCCCTTTTTCTCTTTTGGTTTCTTTTTCCGGAAGAAGACTATTTAAAAAAATGTCCGAGACCCAATCCAAAGCCAAATCAAACTTATCTGCAGCCACCTTGGCAAAATACCCGGTATAATCCTCTCCCGTGAAAGCGTTGTAAATGCCTCCGATCTTGTCCAGGGTTTCGGCAATTTCCAGTTTGTCTGGGCGCTTTTTCGTTCCCTTGAACAACATGTGCTCCAAAAAATGGGAAATACCAGAAGTCTTTTTGGTTTCATATTTGGAACCCGTTCCCACCAATACTAAAACCGTTACCGCCTGCGTCCCTTTTTGAGGAACGGTAATAATCCTCAACCCATTCTTAAGAGTCGTCTTTTTATACATCTAATTTCTTTTTAAGAATTTTAGTTAGTTCTTTAATCTTTACTCTTTTTTGCTTCATGGTGTCGCGGTCGCGCAAGGTGACATCTTTTTTCTTTAAAGTGTCGAAATCTACGGTAATGGCAAAGAGAGTACCAATCTCATCCTGCCGGCGATAGCGGCGACCGATAGAGCCCACCTCGTCGTACTGGACCGCAAAATGCGGCTTCAATGTTTTATAAACCTCCTTGGCCATCCTAACCAATTCTGGCTTGTTTTTCACCAAGGGAAGAACGGCCGCTTTAACGGGAGCTAATTTCTTGTGGAACCTTAACATCACCTCAATCTCTTTAACAGATTCTGTGGTTTTGGTTCTTCCCCCCTTAATTTCTTGATAGGCATCGATTAAAAATGCCAAAAAGCTCCTGTCGGCCCCGCCGGAAGTTTCAATAATGTAAGGATAGTACCCTTCGTATTTAAGGTCTTGACCGGAATATTTGGAATGGTTTGATAAGTCCCAATCTCCCCTATTGTGAATTCCCTCAATTTCTTTCCAGCCGAAAGGAAATTTGTACTCGATATCCACGGCCCTTTTAGCGTAATGGGCCAATTCTTTTTTGGGGACCTCCCTCGCCCTTAAATTTTCTTTTTTAATTCCCAAATTCAAATACCATTTCATCCTTTCTTTCTTCCAGTATTCAAAAAATTTGGGGGCTGACTTTGGCTGGCAAAACCACTGCATTTCCATTTGTTCAAATTCGCGGGTCCGGTAAATGAAATTGCCGGGAGTAATCTCGTTACGGAAAGCCTTGCCGATTTGCGCCACGCCGAAAGGCAACTTCAACCTCATTGAATTAATAATATTATTAAAGTTCACATATATCCCCTGACAGGTCTCAGCCCTCAAGTAGGTAGTAGAAGCTTTATTTTCTACCGGCCCCACAAATGTTTTCATCATTAGATTAAATTTACGAGGCTCTGTAACCTCCCCCCCGCACTCGGGACAGCGTATAGGGGTTCGACCTCTGTGCGTTTCGTCTGGGCGAAAGCGTTTATGGCATTTCTTGCATTCCACCAGTTCATCGGCAAAGCCGGCCGCCAAGTGCCCCGAGGCTTGCCAGATTTTGGGTGACATCAAAATGGCCGAGTCCAAACCGACAACGTCATCGTGTCTCATCGTCATTTCCTGCCACCAAGCTTTTTTGATGTTATTTTTCAATTCCACGCCCAAGGGACCAAAATCATAACCCGAGCCAAAGCCCCCGTATATTTCAGATGACGGGTAAACGAAGCCTCGACGCTTACACAAAGATATGATTTTCTGCATTAAATCTTCCATAATGATTTCCTATTCAATTACTCCCTCAAAAGCTGTAACCGTATCATCGTCGGGTAAAGTAGTATCAATGGGGGCGGCCGTTCCCTGAACCGTATTTTCTGTAAATTGGTCTTCTCCGGAGATAAGGGCCTCGCCAATTAAAACAGGAGTGGTTCCAACTTGAGAAGAAGAGGGGGAAAGGGAAACCTGAAAAGAAACATTGGGAGCTCCTTCTAAAATTCCTTTGCCGGCATGCAAGGTTTCCATCTTCCAAATTACTTCCCGCGAAACCGAATCAAAAGTCAATCTGGCTCCTTCCGGGAAAATTTTGCCAGTAAGTTCTACATTCTTACCCAAAGCCGCTTTGACCTTAACGTTTTTAACGTCGTTGTAATAATTTTTAGCTTGCCAAGTAATGGTATAGGTGGTTAAATTGCCCACTTTGGGAGGCAGGGGACCCGTGTTGCCGAAAATTTCATCTCGGTAGTATCCCTTCTGGATGATTTCCAATTTGGAATTGACTTTAGTGACAAATTCTTCCCTGGCTTGGCTTAAATAAACTTTGTTGCGCAAAACCGGATTTTTGTCTTTTTCCGAAGACATCTGCCAGTCATCTTTCAATTCAATCCAAAACTCCACCTTTCCCTCCTCTTGAGCGTCCAAAAATTGAAGCTTGGGCACCCGCCGCCAGTCAAAGATTATTGAGTTGTCTCCCGCCTCAAACTCCCCTAAAGGAGCTTTGAGCGATTGAAAGTCAAAAGGTTCTCCCTCCAGTTTGGATACTAAAAATAAATTGGTGAAGGGCTCCTGTCCAATATTTTTAAAATAAATTTCGTAGTGTAAAGTGTCGCCCGGGGTGGCCGTATACTGGGGATTGTTGTTAATTTCCTGGGTGATATATAAGGAGGGGGTCGCTATTTGAACGGCCCTAACCGCTTCTTTCAAAAAAACAAAGTCCCCATTCTGCCAAGAACCCAATTGGGCTTTGAAATTTTTCTGCTCGCCCACCTTACCAATAATATTGCCAGTAATTTCAATCCTGCCACCCTCGGCTTTGTTTAAAAGCCCAATTTCCCAGTCTGTTTTCTCCAGGGGTTGAGGGCGAGCGGATTTAAATTCAAAACCAGATGGATACTCTAATTTTATTCCCAAATTGGCAAGGGGGTAGTTAACATTGGAAAAATAATTCAGTCTAAAAATGATCTCCTTGCCAGATTCTATTTTTGAAGGAAGGTCTAATTCCAGCGTTAGGGGAACAGATTTTATTTGAGTGGCATGAGAAGTTTCAGATTCATATCTGGCTTTTAAGTTTTTGGGGCGATATGACAACCAGGCCTGGGCCTTCTTTACCTCTCCTTCTTTCCCAAATAATCTGGTTTTAAAGTGGAAGGTCTTTTCTTCTCCCGGGTAAATGTCGTCCAGCACCAATTCCTGCCTCAAGGATGCCCCTTCTTCAGTAATCGAATACTCGGGGTATTCGAAAACTAAACGAGGGTCTTCCAATTTAATATTGCCGTTATTCTTGTATTTCACCGTATATTCTATTTCTTGGGCCAATTCTGCTTCTTCTGGGCCCAAAATCTCCAATTTCAAAACTTCTTTAGAATAAATGTTTTTCTGGTAATACCAAAAACCCACGAGGCCCACGATTGCCGTCGCTATTATAATGAAAAGTATAATTTTATTTCGCATAAGTTATTATGAATTTTGTTTTACAAAATTGGGTCTCCCCCGTTTAGGAAGGCCCGCTGTTCACCCACTGTTCGCACACAGCACACGGCAGCGAAGTGTTATCCGCCACGGGCGGATTCCCTTGGGGATTCCGGGCAACTCCCGAGAGATTTCTAAAAGAAGGGGGTCGGGGGAAATCCTCTAATTACATCTTTATTATACCATTCAGAAGCATCTTTTAATAATTCTAAATGAATGGGTTCGAATTTTAATCTCGACAGGGTCTGCCAGTCCTTTTTCAAGATTAACTTTAAAATCTTGGCCAAATCATTATCGATTTTCTTGCCGCAAAGGGAATCTCTCTGAAGTTCCGGCGAATACCCAAGAATGGAAGCCAAGCTCCAGAAAAAATAGTAATAAATAATTTTTAATTTTAAATTTTTAATTTCATAATCATTTAATTTGTGGAAAACATCCTTGATCAGCTGCCAAATCTGTTCGTCTTTTTCTTCTTGAGGGGTTAAATTATCCAGAGTTTCGGCGATTTGATAAGCTACTTCTAATCTTTCTAAATCACTTCTTATGTTCTTAAAACTATTAACCAAAATCGCATCCGTCAAAGTTTTATGAGTTTTTCCCTGGATGAATTCAATCTCTGAAAGATAAAAAAGGCCGGCCCCTCCTCTCAATTTTGACTTGATTTTCCTAATGGCCCTGCCCAGAATCTCCAGTTTGCCGAAATTCTCGGTGTAAATCGTCAAAAGCCGGTTTGCCTCTCCCAAATCCTTCTTTTTCAAGATTAATCCTTGAGTTCTGTAATGGATAGCCATAAGTTCTGCTGGTCAACTTTTATTTCCCCTTCCACTAGAAAAACTTTCTTCAATTTTCTTTTCAAAACGAAATCTTCGGCCCGGGTTTCTGTTAAAATGTTTCTTTTGTGCCTTTCCAACACCTTGTTCAATTCCGGGTCGCCGAAATATTGAACCAGAATTTTATCCTTAGGCTTCAAACCGGCTTTTTTCCGTAACGCCTGGATCTGACGAATAACCTCCCGAACTTGGCCTTCTTCCTTTAAGGCGGGAGTAATTTTGGTGTCTAATTTAAATGTTTTACCCAAAGTAATTTTCTTAACGTTGACCTCCTCTTTAATTAATTCTGCTAATTCCTTATCTATCTTTTCTTTAATCCGCAATTCGGCCAACGGCTGGCGTACCTTGATTCCGGCTTTTGATCTTTCTGCCAGGGCTAAAGCCACTATTTCTCTCACTTTTTCCATTTTCTGATTCAATCTCTTATCAATCAATCTTTTGTTGGTTTTCGGCCAATTCTCCAAATGCACACTCCGCGAAGAACGGTTCTCCGTCACACTGCGATAGATTTCTTCGCTAAGAAATGGAATAAAAGGGGCGGCTAATTTAGACAAAGTTTGCAAAACCAAAGCCAGGGTGCCGGCAGCTTTTGAAAAGCGCTTGCGCGACCTGCGAATATACCAAAGGGAAAGGTCATTAATAACAAAATTTTCGATCGCCCGGGCGGCTCCTGTTACGTCGTATTTATCAAGCTTGTCGGTCGTTTCTTGAATAAGCTCATGTAGCCTCGAAATAATCCATCTATTTAAAATATGATTGCAATACCTTTTTCCCGATTGGTAAAAATGTGTTACATAGGTTTGGTAAAATTGATAAGAGTTCCAGAAGGTCAAAATAAATTTTTTCAGGGCTTGCTCCACATCTTTCTCAGAGAAAAGCTTGACATCGCCCGGCTGATTGACCGTGTAGAAATACCAACGGGCGGCGTCGGTTCCGTACTTTTCAATAATATACCAAGGGTCTACTACGTTACCCTTGGACTTCGACATTTTTTCTCCTTTTTCATCCAGAACATGACCCAGAGAAATCACATTCTTATAAGGAGGGCCAAAACCCAAAAGAGTGGAGATAGCCAAAAGAGTATAAAACCAACCTCGAGTTTGATCCACTGCCTCGGAAATATAATCAGCCGGAAACAATTCCGGAGGAATTAATTTTTGATTTTTGATTTTTGATTTTTGATTTTGAGCGAAGGGCCAATGGCCCTGAGCGAATGGCATGGCTCCGGAATCAAACCAAACGTCGATTAATTCCGGCGTTCTTTCCATTATATTTTGGCATTTGGGGCAATGAAATTTCACTTCATCAATGTAAGGGCGGTGAAAATCTATTTGTCCCTCTTCGTTTAAAGGAACATTTTTATACTCAATCTTGCGCCACTCTCCTGTTTTGATGTCAGTATTTTTAATGTTCATATTCAGTAGTTCTTGATCGCTCAGCATTTTCACGGCTCCCTCCAGCAGCCAAAGCGGATCACCGTGGCTGACAATTAAAATGGTTTTATTCTGATGTTTTTTGTCAATTTCGGCAAGCCACCTGACCATTCTCCTCCGACACTCTCCCCAATTTTCTCCGCCGGCAGAATTTTTACTATAAAATCTTTCCAGGTTTTGGGGGAAAGCCCGGTAAAATTCTTCCTTTTTCTTCCCGTGATAAATCCCCAAATTGACATCTCGTAATCTTTTATCAAAGATTATTGGCGCCCCTAAATATTTAGCGACGATTTCCGCTGTCTGACGAGTTCTGGCCATATCCGAGGAATAAATTAAATCTATCCCTTTGCCCTTAAGCTCTCTGGCAGCTTTTTTTATTTGATTCTGGCCGACTTTGGTTAACGGAACGGGTTTACTTTCGGGGAAAGGATAAACCCATTCCCTTTTCTTTGTCTGATAAACTGTCTGGCCGTGGCGCAGGATATAATATTTATTAGTGGAAAACTTTTGCTTGATGATATCTTTTTTAGAGCCGATGATTTCTTGGTGTCCGCATTTCTGGCACTGCCAAATGGGCAAAGGAGTTCCCCAATATCTTTCCCTGGAAAGAGCCCAATCTTTAAGTTCTTTCAGCCATTCACCAAACCTACCCTCTTTTAAGTGGGGAGGCACCCAATTGATCTTTTGATTGTTTTTGATCAGCTGGCTTTTGGCTTTTTGCATATTAATAAACCAACTTTCTTTGGCATAATAAAGTAAGGGGGAGGTGCATCTCCAGCAAAAGGGATAATCGTGCTCATATAATTCTTCCTTGAATAAAAGGCCCCTCTTTTTAAGATTGTCGATAATCAAGGGGTCGGCATCTTTTACCCAGAGGCCTCGCCAGTTTTTTACTTCTTTTTTGAATTTCCCCTCTTCGTTTACATTCAATATAACAGGCAGGTTGTTTTTCTTTCCCGCCTCCATGTCTTCCTCACCAAAAGCCGGAGCTATGTGCACCAAGCCCGTTCCTTCTTCTAGGGAAACAAAATCCCCAGCAATGACCAGAGCGTAGGGGGGGCCGACCTCTACACGATATGGGGGTTCATATTGTAAGCCCAACAAATCTTTTCCTTTAATTTCCTTCATTATCTCGCCCTCAATCCCCAAAGATTCCATCCTCTCTTTGGCCAGAATCAAATATTCTTCTCCGACTTTCATTTTAACGTAAGTAAAATTGGGGTTGACTGCCACAGCCACGTTCCCCGGCAAAGTCCAGGGAGTGGTCGTCCAAACCAGCAAATAAGAATTTTTGAAATTTGGATTTTGGATTTTGAACTTCACAGAGATAGCGGGTTCTTTGATTCTTTTATAGCCGAGGGCGACTTCGTGAGATGAAAGACTGGTGCCACATCGAGGACAATAAGGCACCACTTTGTAATCTTTGTACAAAAGGCCTTTTTCGTAAATTTGCTTGATGATCCAAAAAAGACTTTCCATGTAATTCGGATCATAGGTAATGTAGGGATTTTCCATGTCCAGCCAAAAACCAATTCTTTCTGTCAGCTTTTCCCAATCTTGTTTGTAAGTCCAGACTGATTGCTTACATTTTTGGTTAAATTTAGCAATACCATATTTTTCAATGTCTTTTTTAGATTTTAGACCCAGTTTCTTTTCAATTTCTAACTCCACTGGCAATCCATGGGTATCCCAGCCGGCTTTCCTTAAAACCCGAAAACCCCGCATGGTTTTGTACCTACAGATTATGTCCTTATAAACCCGACTTAAAACATGGTGAATTCCGGGCTTAGCATTAGCTGTAGGCGGTCCCTCGTAAAACACAAAGTCACGAGCTTTCGCTCGCTGCTTAATGCTTTTCTCAAAAATCTTTTTTTCCTTCCAAAACTTTAAAATCTCCTGCTCTTTTTTTGAAAAATTGAGCTCCATAAATCTACCTTCAGAATATCATTTTAGCAAACTTTCGGCAAAATATAAAGAACTGCATTCAAGCAGCTCTTTATGTTATTAAAACTTATCCTCTTAATAGGTTGGGTTGTATAAAAGAAAAGGAATGGAGGTGTAAAAGAAACGAGAGGAGTAGCGAAGGACTACTACGTAAAACTGATGCGATCGTATTATTTTTACGTATTTATATTAACTTGAAGATTTTCTTCAAAAATTTATCGTTTTCAATATTTTCTGCAGTAATTAAACGAATTTCTTTTTGACTCAAACCAAAAAATTCACGTAAAAGTTCTATTTCGTCCTTGCAGGGATAAGGATGAATCCAAACGCTCTTTTGAAGAGGAAAAAATCCCAACTCCTTTAATTTCCCCCTGAAAGCATTGCGCTGTAAATTTTTGAGCTGGGCAATATCGAAAATAACTATTCTCCATTTTCTGTCCCACTTTTTGGGTTTATTTATCTCCAAACTATCTATCTGAAATCTACCGGCTTTCTTTCTCCCCTCTTTGGTTAAGGAAATATAAATCTGGTGATTTCTGCTTTTAATGTCAATATATCCACGGCGTTTGAGATTGTAAAAAGCATCATAAACGTTTTTTTGTTTGTATTTTTTTTTATTTTTAAAACTCCTAATAAGATTGATGCCAAAATAAGGAGAGGTAGCGGCAATACAAATCGCCCCGCTTATGGCTAGCCATTTTAAAATGTCTTTTGTTATTTCTGATCTTGGTTTTGCAAAATAATATTTATATTTACTCATAAAATAATTAACAAGCTATTATATACGTAAAAGCAAGACTATGGTTTTACTTTTACGTAATTATTGTGGTAATATTATTTTAACCCACTTTTATCAAGGTTAAAAGCGGCGCCCTGGCGCCGCTTCGCTTTTTGCGCTTCTTTGAAAATTCTTTCCGCTGTTTTAGTTTTATCCTTAGCATTTCTAATTGTGCTGCCGATGACAAATTTTGTCGCCCCTCTTTCCATTACCTCTAATAACCTCAGTATATTCATAGCAATTCGGCGCTTCCTTCGTATTTCTTCTCCTCTAAGATTTAAATGAACAGATTAATTTTAAACAAATTGCTCACCCGCTGCCAAATTTTACTCGCTAGGTAGAGCAACCTACATTTTCTGCGGGGCGGAAATGCCCATTAAAAAGAGGGTGTTTTTGAGAACGATTTGAGTGGCCAAAACTAAAGCTAGGCGGGCTTGGGTCAGTTTTTTATCTTCAGAAATTACTCGGCAGTCTCTGTAAAATTGGTGAAAGGCGGTAGCCAGAGTTAAGGCATAATGAGGAAGGCGCTGTAATTGATAATCTATGGCCGTATCTTCCACAATTTCCGGAAATCTAATTAATTGCTTAATCAATGCCAATTCGCGCGGATGGGACAACAAATTGACAGGTGTATATTTTTTGTCCTGTTGGATTTTTTTAAATTTTCTAAAAATACTGACGATTCTGGCGTGAGCGTATTGAACGTAATACACCGGATTTTTCGCGGACTGCTCCTTGGCTAAAGATAAATCAATTTCCATATGGGTATCCAGAGACTTTTCCAAATAAAACCATCTGGCCGCATCGAGGCCAATTTCATCCACCAAATCTTCCAAGGTTATAATCTCTCCTTTTCTCTTGGAAATCTTCTCTTTCCCTTTTAAAGTCACCAGCTGCAAAATTAAAATATCGAATTTTCCGCCATAGCCCAGCATCTTAACTGCCGCTCTCATCTTGGAAACATGGGCTTGGTGGTCTGCTCCCCAGATATTGATAACTCCGTTGAATCCCCTGTCGAACTTGTCTTTGTGGTAAGCAATGTCAGAAAGGAAATAAGTTGGCTCTCCTGATTTTCGAACAACTACCCAGTCGCGCTCTTCTCCAAATTGAGAAGTTTTCAGCCACCACGCCTTATCTTTTTCGTAAATCAAACCTCTTTTTCTCAGCCAGTCTAAAATTTTTCTAATCTTACTCTTTTTGTAAAGGTCTTTTTCCTCGGAAACCCATTTATCAAATTTAATTTTTAATTTTTTCTCAAGAAAATTCTTGATATCTTTCTGAATTTGCTGTGCCAAAAAATATCCTGCTTCATTTTCCTTATCAAATTTCTTTAACCTTTTCTTCAGGGTTTCCAGCTTTTCTTTCAAATAAGGGGTTAAATAAGAGCTCCCTCTTCCCAAGGCGGTTTTGCCTAATTCCTTAATCTGACCACTATTTTTGGCGTCATTTACAAAATATTCCCTGGTTACTCTGTAACCTACTTTTTGTAAAACATTGGAAATAACATCTCCGGCAAAGGCATTCCGGCCATTACCAATATGAAGGGGGCCCGTCGGATTGGCAGAAATTGACTCAACGCTTATTTTTCCTTTTTTCTTCAATCGGCCGAATTTGTCTTTTTCTTTTACTATTTTTTTAACCTGCTTTTGTAAATAATCCTTGGAAAGAAAAAAATTAATGAAGCCGGGTTCTGCTACTTCAACTTTCTCAAAAATACCTGATTGAAGGTTTAAAATGTGAAATCTCAATGTCTCAGCTATTTGCTTTGGAGACATTTTAAAAGTTTTGGCCAACTGCAAAGCGACGTTGGTGGCATAATCACCATGATTTTCATCCTCGGGATGCTCGACTCCGATCTCTGCCGATAACCTAAAACCTGCCTCTTTCATGGCTTTTCTAATCAAATTTATTAGGTCTTCGCGAATCATCACTTTCAGTTTATCTTATTTTCGGTTAGAATAAAAGTACAATGAGGGTTTTGGCGGAAAACAAAAAGGCATACTTCAACTATGAAATCCTGGAGAAATTCGAAGCCGGCTTGGTTTTACAAGGCCATGAAGTAAAATCTATACAATCAGGAAGAATAACCTTGGCCGGCTCCTATGTTGTTTTAAAAAACAAAGGGGCGTATCTGCTCAATGCCACAATTCCTCCCTACCAACCTAAGAACGTTCCGACAGACTACAATCCTACCAGGCTGAGAAATCTCCTTTTGAAAAAATCGGAAATCAAGTATTTAATCGGAAAGTCGCGGCAGAAGGGCTTGACTTTGGTGCCTTTAAGGGTGTATACTAAGAAAGGTAAAATTAAGTTAGAATTCGCCTTGGCCAAAGGAAGAAAAAAAGCCAGCAAAAAAGAGTTATTAAAAAAACGGGCGATAGACAGAGAAATTAAGCGGGAGTTAAAATCCAGAGGATAAGGGGGTGACAGGATTCGACAGTTATTCTTTGCCAAAATCTGCAAGCAAAAGCTCTTCGAACAATAAGTGCCAACTTGTTCAAACAACCTGCTTACGCTTTGGCGTAACGCCATCTGAATAGTTGATTCTCGATAGACTATCTCAGGTGTTATATAAATCGAGATATCCGGTTTCTTTGCCTCGAAGATTCCGGGAATCAAAGAGGCTAGAAATGCTGAAATTTTGTCTATTTTATATTCAGTATTTCGAACGGCGAAATAGACTAAGCTTGTAGAGTGATTTTGGTAAAATTTCTGGATCCGAGTTCAATTCTCGGCACCTCCACCTACTTTGCAAAAAAGAATATTCATCAACAAACAAATAAGGGCAAGAGAAGTCAGGGTTATAGACGAATCAGGTAACCAGCTGGGAGTATTGCCATTGGAAGAAGCGCTCCAAAAAGCCGAGGAGCGCAATTTAGATTTAATTCAGGTAACAGACAAGGTGGAGCCACCGGTCTGCAAAATAATGGATTATGGAAAATTCCTCTATCAGCAGAAGAAAAAAGAAAAAGAAGCCTCAAAAAAACAGAGGGGCGGAGAATTAAAGGGAATCAGGTTGAGATTCAACATGGCTGAGCACGATTTGAAAGTCAGGGCCCGCCAGGCAGAAGAATTCCTTAAGGCGGGAAATAAGGTAAGGATTGAAATGCGCCTGTTCGGTAGAGAAAAAGCCCTGGGAGAACACGCTAAAGAAAAAGTAAATCAATTCTTGGCAATTCTCCAAGGGTTAATCACTTACAAAATAGAAAGGGAATTAAAAAGGGAGTTCCAAGGATTTAATATGATTATTTCAAAAGCATAATCATGAAAACACGCAAATCAATTATCAAAAGATTCAAAATCACCAAAACCGGAAAAATTTTGAGAAGAGCCACCGGTCAAGATCATTATTTGGCCAAAAAGAAAGGCAAAAAACGGAGACAAAGTCGGAAATGGGTAAAAGTTTCCAAAGCCGAAGTTAAGAAAATTAAACAACTTCTGAGATATTAACACGGTCACACGATTCCCCCCCTATTCACAACCTTCGGTTTTAAACAATTTCCGAGGCGGGGGAAAGCGAAAATTTATTTCATAAATTTTATGGTGCGAGTCAAAAGAGGAAAACAAGCCAGAAAAAAGAAAAAACGGCTTTTCCAGCAGGTCAAAGGTTTTCGTTGGGGAAGAAAAACAAGATTAAAACTAGCCAAAGACGCTCTGCGCCACGCTTTGGCCCATGCTTACCGGGGAAGAAAAGAAAAAAAGAGAACGATGAGAAGGCTCTGGCAAATTCAGATTTCGGCTGCTTGTCGTCAGGAGGGTATTTCTTACAGCAAGTTTATTAATGGTTTAAAGAAAAATAAAATCGATCTTGACCGAAAAATATTATCTCAGCTCGCTCAAACTCGTCCAGATATTTTTAAGAAAATAGTAGAAAAAATAAAAAAATAAGAGACCGGATTACTCCAGTCTCTTTATTGGATAATCGCCAGTAAAACAAGCGGTGCAAAAATCATCAAGCCTTAATTTAGCAGTTAAATCAGATTCTATCACTGCTCGAATGGTCTTTTCTAAACTCAAATACCCTAAATAATCAACTTTAATTTTCTCTTGTATTTTTAAAATATCTCTCCCGCAAGCCTGGGCAATAAGCTCACCCTCTCTTCGACCAGTATCAATGCCATACCAACAAGGAAAAAGGTAGGGAGGAGAAGTTACTAAAACAGAAACTCTTTTTGCCCCTTTAATAGTTTTACCCATAATTATTTTGGGGGTTTTAAGAAACTTTGCTACTCTGGGTATGGTTGTCCCCCGGACAATGGAATCGTCCACTAAAATTACATGTTTATCTTGAATATCAAAAAGAACAGGATTAAATTTAAGATTAACTCCCAATTCTCTTAAATCTGGTTCGTCCTCAATAAAAGTTCTTTTCTCAAAAGTAAAGTGGGCTCGAAATAACCCTTCGTATCTTAAAGGAAGACCAGTGATCTCACTTAAACCCAAACTGCCCATTAACCCCGAATCCAATACCGGAACCACAGCTTCAGCTAAGGTTACCAGCTCGGGATACTCCTCAGCTAAAAAGCGCCCCATCAGTTTCCGAGCCCAATAAACAGGTATCCCATCAATTATACTATCTGGTCTGGCAAAATAGATATACTCAAACAGACAAATCTTTTTTGTTGTTTCATTAGTCCATTTTCTAGAAGAAATGCCGCCAGCTTCAAGGATGACTAATTCCCCTGGTTCAATTTCTCTAATCAATTGGATGTTTAAATGGTCAAAAGCGCAACTTTCTGAAGAAAGGGCATAGCAATTTTCACTTTCTCCCAAACAAAGCGGTCTTATCCCAAAAGAATCCTTAACTCCAATTATCTTATCTCGGTAAAGAATAATTAAAGAAAAGGCTCCTTTTAATTTGACCAAAGTTTTTTCCACTGCTTTAAAAAAATCTCTTTCTGGAGAAGCCTCAATTAATTTAACAATAACTCTAGTGTCACTAGCCTCTTCTTCCAAAAATACCCCTGCTCTGGCTAGTTCAATTTTAAGTTCTTCAGTGTTGACTATATTTCCATTATGGCTAAGAGCAAAAGGATAATCTTGGAAATTTCCCTCAATGGGTTGGATATTGGCTCTATTAACCAAGCCGGCAGTAGAATAACGATTATGGCCAATGGCGGCATTATCAAAAACTGCTATCCCTGCACTAGCCTGTCCTCGATGCTGAAGACCCTTTAGGGCATAAAAGACTCTCCAACCAATATCTCCTATTTCATTAAGAATCTCTCCAGTAAAAACTTCGGGCACTATCCCCAAGCCGCGATGAATTTTAAAGTTTCTCTTTAATTGTTTCTTTTCAACTATTCCAAAAATTCCACAATCCATCTTTCCCTCCTTTGTTTTTGTCAAAGGGCTTGCTCTTTTTTAAGTAACTCTATTTTTCTTTTTTGTCCATTTTTATAACCACCAATTTTACCATCTGACCTTATCACTCTGTGGCAAGGAATTTTTGGGTCTCTATTTTTATTCAAAATATTACCCACTGCCCGAAAGGCTCGAGGGCGACCAGCCAACTCAGCTACTTTTTTATAGGTTAAAACTTTACCGCGGGGTATTTTTTTTACAATCTGGCAAACCTTATAACCGAATTTCATTTTGTATTTCTTCAAAAACCCTTTGGGGTTCTTGGTTTAGACAGATTGTTTTGTAAACTCCTTCAATAACCGGCACCTTAAGGTTAAACTTTCTAGAAAGAATGTAGGCCTCGCCGACGGTGATTAATCCTTCAAAAGTGGTCTTGCTGTTTAGTTTGTTTTTAAAATCTAAACTTTTGGCCAATTCTATCCCTAAACTGTAATTCCTGCTCTGTAAGGATACAGCCGTCAGAATAAGGTCGCCCAAACCAGCCGGTCCATAGAATGTCTCCTCTCTGACCCCCAAGGCCCTACCCAAAGAAATCATATCTTTAAAACCGGCAACAATCAGGGCGGCTCGGAAATTCTCGCCAAGCCCCAAGCCGTCGCTCAAACCAGTCGCTATCGCAATAACGTTTTTTAAAGCTCCTCCTAACTGAACTCCAATTAAATCTTCCGTCAGCTCCACCCTGAAACCTTTTAAATTAAGAAGTTCTTGGAAAATTTCTTTCTGATTCAGGTTATCGACAGCTAAAGAAACAAAAGCTGGCAAACCTTGAATGACTTCCTCAGCAAAAGTGGGGCCAGACAGATGGGCGTATTTCGCTTCCGGCCAAATCTCTTTTACAACTTGGCTGGGCAACAAACTGGTTCCCTTTTCAATACCCTTAGCCACTCCAACCACTGGTTGACCGGCATAAAAAGGAGTAAAATTATTAACCACCTCCCGAATGGCAAAGGAAGGAACGGCTAGTATTAATAAATCACTATCCTTTAATCTACTGATGTCTCCAAAATACTCTAATTCGCCTACTTTTTTACAATTACCCGAGTTTAAATCTCGGGAATATAACTTAATCCGACAACTATCGGTCAGCTTTTTCCCCAGAGCTGTACCCCATTTCCCTCCGCCTAAAATTCCTATTACTTTTGACATAAAAATTGATTGGCTTTTTTAAGAATATCCTTGGCGTTTTTGTAAGTTAGCTGTTTTAACGCCTCTTTATAGGGAAGCCATTTATATCCTTTATGCTCCCAAGAAATTTTCACTTCTTTCTGCTTGGTTTCTGCTAAAAAGAGGGTTACAATTTTAAAAACAGTTTCCCCCACCTCTTTTCCCCCAAACTTGGGGGGAGTCCTTTTATAAAAGTACTTTATCCATTTTTTGAATCCGGTGATAAATTCAACTTCTTTAATTCCGGTTTCTTCCCCAATTTCTCTTTTGGCCGCCTCTTCCGGACTTTCTCCTTTTTCAATATTTCCTTTCGGAAAACCCCAGTGGCCGTCTTCGTAATGTAAAAGGAGATACTTAATAGTGTCTTTTTCTTTTCTAAAAATTACGGCTCCGGCTGATTTCTCTATTGGCATAAAATATCCCTGAATAATTGTGACACATTATTCTGCCCCGGCTAATTAATGTGTCACGATTTATTTAAAGAATTTTAATAATTTTTGTAAAGGGTGAACGTTGATAATATCTTCCTTCTCGGCCCAGCCACGCCTCGCCTGAGCGACGCCAAACTCCATAAAACGCAGTTGGTCCTTACGGTGAGAATCAGTATTAATAACCATTTTTACCCCTGCTTCCTTTGCCCTTCTGATATTTTGGTCATTTAAATCTAATCTCTCAGGAAAGGAATTAATTTCCAAAATTGTTCCAGTTTCTCTAGCCACTCTTAAAATTTTATCGAAATCAATTTGATATTCATCCCTCTTTTGAATTAGTCTTCCGGTTGGATGAGAAATTATATCCACATGAGGATTTTTTATTGCTTTAATTATTCTTTCTGTCATTTTTTCTTTGGGCATTTTGAAATTAGAATGAATACCGGCAATTACGAAGTCCAATTTCGCCAGCGCTTCATCTTTGATATCAATCGAACCATCGTTTAAAATATTCGCTTCGCAACCGTGTAATATTTGAAAATTGAAAGTTGAAAATTGGGAATTAAGTTTATCTATCTCCTTTCTTTGTTGAGCCAACTGTCTTTCATTTAAGCCGTGCTCTATTTTTAAAAATTTGGTATGGTCGGTAACCCCCACATATTCATATCCTCTTTCTTTTGCCGCCCTCGCCAAATCTTCAATACTATCCTCACCGCCGTTCCAATCGGAATGACAGTGCAAATCACCTTTAATGTCGTTGAACCTTATAAGCTGCGGAAGCTTTCCCTCCAAAGAAGCTTCAACTTCTCCTTGGTTTTCTCTCATTTCGGGAGGTATCCACAACATGCCCAACTTTTTATATACCTCCTCTTCTGTTTTACCGGCTATCATTTTTTTTCCTTTGAACAGACCGTATTCTGAAAGCTTAAACCCTTTTTCTATAGCTATTCTCCTGACGGCAATGTTGTGTTCTTTGGAGCCGGTAAAATACTGAAGAGCCGCGCCGTAGCTTTTCCTGGGCAGCACCCGCACGTCAATGTCAAAACCCCCTTTCATCCTGACAGAGGTCTTGGTGCTTCCTTTGCCCCAAACTTTCACAACTTCGGGTTGAGAAGCCACAAAATCCATCACTTTTTTGGGGGTTTTAGAAATTACCAGAAAATCAACATCGCCAATGGTCTCTTTCATGCGTCGGACAGAGCCCGCCGTATCCACCCTTGCCACCCCTTTCAATTCTTTTAGTTTTTGATGAATAACCTTGACGCTGGGCAAAATATCTCCCAAAAGAAATCTCCCCTTGCTTCTTTTCAAAAAAGCAATTCCCTCCAAGATATTTTTCTCGGTTTTCTCTCCGAAGCCCTCCAAGGAAGCTATTTTATGGGCCTTAGCTGCTTTTTCCAAATCTTCCAGATTCCTGATTTCTAATTTCTCGTAAAGTTTTTTGGCTTTTTTGGGGCCCATACCCTCCACGGCCGTCAGCTCTTCCATTTTGATGGGGGTCTTTTTCTTGAGTTTTTCGTAGTACTTGATTTTCCCCGTCCTTATATACTCTTCGATTTTCTCTGCTATGCTTTCTCCGACGCCAGGAATATCCTTCAACGCTTTCAACCCTCCCTCTTGGTAAATTTTGGCTACGTCATCTTCTAGATCTTCCAAAACAAGAGCCGCCTTGCGGTAGGCCTGGGGTTTAAACTGTACTTCCTCCATTTCCAGAAAATCCGCTATTTCATAAAAAATGTTGGCGATCTCTTGGTTTCTCATTTCGGCTTGGGGATTAAGATGATTTCTTTCTTGGGCGGTTCTATATCCTCTTTAATGAAAACAAATAGGACGGTAGAAATTAAGCCCAAAACGCTTACTCCAATAAAAAGAGGGGTAAAGCCAAAAGCGCTGGCGATTATCCCGCCGAGAATACCCGAAATGCCGGCTCCGATACCCAAAGCAGAACTATCCCAAGCCCAGCTTTGAGCTTCTTTGCCGCGGCCGATATGGCGGGTAAAGATTCCGCACCAAGCAGGCAAAGCCAAAGCTGCCCCCGCGGCATGAATTACCTGCAAGCCGTATATATGCCAAGGCAGGGTGGCAAAAATGAAGCCGAGGGGCACCAAGCCCATCAATAGTGTGCCTCCTATTAAAAAATAGAAATCATCTTTTTCTCCATGATTTTTGTCCAAATAACCACCAATGGGAATTTGAAAAATAGATTTCAAAAGCCAGTAAAGACCGACGGCGATTCCAGCTACTTTAGCATCTCCGCCTTGAATATTATCGGTAATAAAAATTGCTAAAATGGGGGCAACCAAACCCCAGCCGAACATTAAGGTAAAATCAGACAAAACCAATATTTTGATAACCTTATTAATTGACTTTAGCATGTTATTTTATAATAGCTTTTAACTGCCAATTACTTTCACCATTACTTCCCTTTCCCGCGGTCGATTGTCAAAGTCAATGAGAACCAGTTGTTGCCATTGCCCCAAAACTAATTTTCCATTTTCTATTGGCACCGCCAAAAAGGGGTTCATCAAAGCCGACCTGACATGAGCATAACCGTTGCAATCGCCCCACTTCTGGCAATGCTCGTAATTTTCGTTCATGGGAATCAATTTATCTAATGCTTTTTTCAAATCTTCGATCAAACCATCCTCATACTCAATCGTGGTGATTCCACAAGTTGATCCCGGACAAGAAACCAAACAAACCCCATCCTTAACTCCCCCTTCCTTGAGTTGCTCTTGCACCTTTTCGGTAATGTCTATTATGTCGGTAAACCCTTTTGTCTTTACGGTAAACGTCATGGGTGATTATTATTTTCTTTGATAATAGTTTCTAGTTTACGGAAAATGAGGGTTTTAAGAAGATCCACGCCGAACCTAAAAAATATCACCATGCCCATCAAAGCCAAAAACAGCTCTGCCGCCCTTTGAATCATGGTAAAAGCAGGGGCCGCCCCCGCTCCCAACCCCAAGGCTCCGAAGGCAAAAGTTTGGATAACTTCATGAGAACCCAAAGCCATGGGAATGGGGATCATAAAAACAAAATAATAGAATCCCAAAATCGCCAAAGCAGAAAGGGGAGCAACGCTTTCTCCCAAAAAGATTATCAATACCCAGCACCTCAGCCAGGTTACGGCCACCCTTGCAAAAGCCAAGAGAGAAGCCACGAAAAGGGCCCTTTTTCTGGACTTAAAGAAGGTGAAAATTTCTTTTTCCGCTTCCAAAACTTCGACGTTAAGGAGCTTCCGGTGATTAAAAAGCTTGGCAAAAAGCTTAACCATACTTTCCTTTTTAAAAACTTTAAAATAAAAAAGGCCGATGGCGCAGCTAACAACCAACAACCCTCCCCCCAAGATTATGCCGATATTTTGGGGGGGCAATCCGATTTTCAAAAGGAAGAAAATCAAGCCGGCAAAAATAGTAATCAAGAATGAAGTAGCTTCCATTATCTTATCGATTATTGTAGAGGTCATGCCGTTTTTCCAGGGAATGGAGAAGTTTTCTTTCAATATATATCCTTTAAAAATTTCACCGCCGAAAACAAGCAAAGGAAAAAGGTAAGCCAAAGAAAAACCGGCCAAATAAGAATTGGTTAATTTTTGCAGGGGCAAGTCGTACCCCTGGCTTTTTAAAATTACCTTCCATTTCCACATCCCCAAAAAAAGCATCAAAGCGGTTAATAATAAAATTATTATTCCGTGCCAGCCAGTGAAAATCAAAAAGGCTGACTTGATTTCCTGCCAACCAATAAAATGAATTATCCAAACCAAAAGAATAATTCCAATAAATAAAGAAATAAAAAATAGTAAAAGTTTTTTAAACATATTCTTAATCATTTCCCGCCGCCTTATTTAGATCATTCAATAACTTTTCCAGGTCTAACTGATGAAGATTGGCCGCTTCTTCGATGGTCTCCGAGAAACCCATCGGACATCCCACGCAGTGCAGCCCGTAATCCATAAAAACAAATACCGTCTTGGGGTATTTTTTAATTACCTCATTAATAGGCATTTTTTTGGTTATTTTGGGACTTTTCTCCATAAGAGTATTATATCAAAAAAACAAAAAACCGTAAGAGTTTTTGCCGCAAGGATTTTATTCTTACAATTTACAGATGGAGCAACCCCAAACCGGTAGCCGGACGGTCGCCTAAAATCCTGCCGTCAATTCCAAATCATTGATTTCAGAGTTTGGGCGTTTTTTACGGCATACCCCAGGGCATCATTGTTGAAATAAATATAGATATCCAGGCCTTTTGTCTGCCATTTTTTAATTTTATCTGCCCATTTTTTTAATTCCTCGTTTGAATAATTGGAAGAGTAAAGTGTTTCCCCGCCATGCATCCTAATATAAACAAAATTTCCAGTAACAATCTCTCTAAAAGGCCACTTAGGGGAACTGGCCAAACACAAAGAAATATTCCTGTGTTTTTTTAATTTTTGATAAACGTCTTCTGAAAACCAGCTTTCGTGACGAAATTCTAAAACGAATCTGTGTTTTTTATCTGTTTTTTCAACCATATCTATAAATTCGTTCAACCGGTCTAAATCTTTCTTCCGATTGGGCGGAAGCTGAAACAAAAAAGGACCCAGCTTGCTGCCAAGGTGCTGAGCCCTCTTCAAAAACTTTTTCCAGGTAGTTTTTACTTGATGAAGGTATTTAATATGGGTAATATATCTGGAAACTTTTACAGAAAAGACAAATCCTTCGGGCACCTTTTCTTTCCATTTAGAGAAGCTCTTGGAAGAGGGCAATCTATAAAAAGGGTAGTTCATTTCTACCGTATTGAAATACCGAGCATAATATTCCAGTTGCTTCTGCTTGGGCAAACCCTTCGGATAAAAAACTCCTTTCTCCCAATGAGAATAGCTAAAACCCGAAGTACCGATAAATAGTTTATTTAAATACTTCCGTTTCAAAGACATAAAAATCAACCGGATTCTTCCTCCAGTGGTCCGGTCGGAGGCCGGCTTTAAGCATTAGATTTTCCAAAAAGGTTTCTAAATCCCAGTTGTTTTCAGTAGCCACTTGGGGCAAAAAAAGGCCGGAGTTTAATCCTGCCACTGCCAAAACACCATGCGTCCCTAACTGGATTTCCTCCAAGGAATTAATTTTCTTTAAGGGACCCAGCACGGAAACTTCGTATTCTAATTCTGGCAATTCCTCTTTGGTGACGGGTGGGAAGCGGGGGTCTTCAAAGGCTGCTGCCAAAGCCATTTGGGAAACTGCTTGATATAAAGGTATATCGGCAGACACGCATCCCATGCAGCCCCTGAGCTTTCCCTTCTTTTTCAGCGTGACAAAAACTCCCCGCTTTTCTTTTAATCTTGGGGAATTTGGCTTAAAATCAGAGACTTGTCCTCTTTCAAGAAAACCCTTAATCGAGTTTTTAGCGATAGAAAGCAACTGCTCCATAACCCACAACTTGCGATTTGTCTCCCATCCGCCCTGCGGTTACCCGATCGCCGGAATTGAGATATTTCAATAATTTAGTCTTCCCCCCCACCTTCTTTGCAATTTCTATTAAAGTTTTTACTGAATCGGTAGCACAAACTTCTAAATTCTGAGTTTGAAGATCAACAATGCCCCTTAGGGTTTTTCGATCGATCTCCCGAGCTTTTTCATAAGGAAGGTAGTGAGAAAGATCAGCCGAAGCTATGATTAAAATCTTTCTATATTTAATGTTTTTCAAAATGGCTTTAGCCAAATTCTGCCAATCCTCGTCCTCTGAACCGAAAATGACGGGTAGGATCTTAAAATCCTGCAATACTTTCTGCAAAAAGGGCAACTGAACTTCAATGGAATGCTCGAACAAATGAGCAGAATCCCTTACTAAAAACCTGTCGGAGGCTGCCATAATTTTTTGAGCCAAGTTTTTATCCACCTCCAATTTCCCCAAAGGAGTTTGCCAAAATCCGTCGGGCCAAACGGCAACCCCGTCAAATCTTTCATAATGAGAATCTCCCATAATGACAACCGTATCAAATTCTTTTCCTAAAATTGTTTTTACGCCGTAAGCTGCTACCAGTCCCGAAAAAAGATATCCAGCATGAGGCAAAAGCAAACCAAAAACCTCTCCCTCAATTTGTGGAGGCTTAGCTGCAACCAAAAACTTATCTACTATATTAGATAATTCCTCTTTATCTTCCGGATAAAATTGTCCGGCTACCGCCGGTAATCTCAATTTTTCCTTCATTTTTCATTTATGTTATCATAATTTTAATAAAATTAAAATTCGGTTTCCCCCGTGTCGGAAATTATCCAAAACCTCGGGAATCGCCCGAAGGCCTCAAAGATTCGTCTACGGCGAATAAAAGAGGGGCTGGGGAAAACCGCGTGATCGTATTTAAGTATGATTGAAATAGACGGATCTTATTTAGAGGGCGGCGGTCAAATTCTCCGCACCGCCTGCGCGCTGTCGGCAGTAACCCAAAAACCCTGTCGGATATTTAATATAAGGAAAAACAGGCCCAAACCTGGCCTGATTTACCAACATCTTTTGGGGGTGCAAGCACTATCAGAGCTTTGCGGGGCCAGATTAGAAGGGGCAGAACTCGGCTCCAAAGAAATTAAATTTTATCCTCATCGAATCCGCAAAAACCAAATATCTGTTAAAATTCCGACGGCAGGAAGTATAACCCTGATATTGCAGGCTTTAATACTTCCCGCTATTTTCTCTCCTTCTCCAATTAAAATCAATTTTGAAGGCGGAGCTACCGACACCTTTTTTTCTCCCACTATTGATCACTTCCGCTATGTATTCTTAAAAATCTTGGAAAAAATGGGTGCAAAAACGGAAATAAACATCCAGAAACGCGGCTACTACCCGGAGGGCGGAGCAAAAGTAGAAACAACCCTATCACGCTATCAAAACAATGGCAATGTTAACGTGAATGAATTAAAATCAATCAATCTAACTAAAAGAGGGGGCTTAAGAAATATTCTGGCCATTTCCGGAGCTTCAGAGTTCTTGAGAAATAAAAAGGTGGCTGAAAGGCAGCTGCAAGGAGTAAGGGAGGTTTTAGGAAAACTAAAACTGCCCATCGAAGAAAGGGCAGAGTATTACCAAACCCAAAACCCTGGCAGCCAAATCTGTCTGGCGGCCGAATTTGAAAATACCGTCATCGGTACAGATAATTTAGGGAAATTGGGGAGAAGGGCAGAAGATGTGGGCAAGGAGGCCGCCTTGGAACTGTTAAAAGAACAAAAAACCGAGGCCTGCCTCGACAAACACCTGGCTGATCAAATTCTCCCCTATTTGGCCTTGGCTTCCGGCAAATCTCAAGTGACGGTATCGGAAATCACCGGCCACTGCCAAAGCAACATTTGGGTGATTGAAAAATTTTTAGATGGTAAATTTGAGATAAAAAACAATCTAATTGCTTGGAAAAAATCTCAGCAAAATTGAAGCAATAGAAAAATAAATTAGCAAACTCGAAACATCGCTAAGAATTGTGCCAACGGGGCCCGCAGCAATCGCCGGGTCCTTTTTGAGTTTATTTAAAAAATAAGGAACTAAAAGACCAAGCAAAAAAGCGGCCACAATGGTAAAAAACAAAGAAACTCCCGAAACAATTCCCACGTAGGGAAGTTTAAACCACCAAAAGGTAATCTTAATTTGGTTAAAACACCGGGAGATGCTTGGAAAATTTTAGTTGCGAAAGTGTTTTTAGAAATTCCGGCAAAGCGCAGAATATCCTCAATGTCTTCTGTATGCAAAATTTCCAAGATAACGTCGGGAGGAACAACTCCCAGAAATAAATTTTCTTTGTCCGCTACAGGAATTGATTTAAGGTTATGCCTCAAGGCCAAAATCGCCACTGTTTCCTGGTCGGTCCGCGGTTGAACCGTAACAACACTTCTTGTCATTAAGTCTCCGGCTCTACTTTCTGCCGGCTTTTAAAAAACATCTTTTAAAGAGAGCGCGCGCCGCTAGTCTCCTTCCCTCATCAACGATATAAATGTAGTTTAAAGTTTCAAATTCTCCAGCTTTTTCAAAAAGTTTTCTACGAATATCTAAAATCGTCTCTCCGGGAAAAGCCGTGGGAACATTTCTTATCATTCTTCTGCCGGCTGATTCCGGTAGATATTTATTTTTTTATTTTTGTAAATCATTAACAAGTTAAGTGAAAAGGGTCGAGTCAACTTTATGGAATTCTCCGCGCTATTAATCTAAAATTTCCGATCCGGCAAACTTCAACGTCATAAGCGCAGATTTTGCCACCAATGGTGATGGGATCAAGCCCCTGTTCTTTAATCATATTAACGTTCCTTGCTTAGACAAGGTTTTTCGTTCGCCTTGGGGAAAAATCCTGATTTTACCGTAGACGCCGTCATAGCCGGCTTCGACAAAAATTTTATTTTCCCTTACCCTTATCACTCCCTCTGCAATTTCCGGCAAGGTTGCAGCTTCTAATTCCGGTCTGGAAGCATCCAGCAAAACATTGAACTCTGAGCCGAATTTTTCGATTAAATTCTTGTATTCTTTCTCAACTTGCTTGGCTCCCACGGTCATCTCCAGACTCCCAGCGATTGTTTCTTCCAAGGGAACCAAGCTTTTAAAAGGAACGGCATTTTCGGGCTGGAAGCCCTCGGGCTTATCCGCCAATTCCTCCACTCGGTTAAGAACTCCAATGGTCAGGGGTCTGCCGCAAACCGGGCAAATATTGTTATATTTCTTGGATTCCTTGGGAGACAAGCTAATTTGACAGTTACGATGACCGTCATAGTGATATTTTCCCTCTTGGGGAAAAAATTCAATGGTGTATAAAAAGTTTTGGGGGTCTTTTGCTTTGATGGCGGTGACTATGGAAGAGTAACTTAAAAAGGGTAAGTCAAAAACATTAGCCTCTCTGCCTATCTTGGAGGGAGAATGGCTGTCGCTGTTTGAAATCAAAGACAACCTCCTGCCGTCTGGCATACGCCAAAGCATGGCGGGGTCTGCGGAAAGACCGGTCTCTCCGGCAAAAATATATTTGGCATAATCTTCAAAACACTCTTCCAGCGAATTGAAACCCGAGCGTGATCCGAACAAAGAAAACCAAGGGGTCATCAAGTGTGCGGGAACGATTAAACAATCCCCGGAAATTCCCAAAACGATTTTGGCCAATTCTTTGGCGTCCAATCCCAAAATCGGCCTGCCGTCGGCCTTTAAATTACCAATCCAGCCCAAATGAGCGTTGATTTTTTCTACCACCTCAAAAGAAGGTGCGAAAACAATGATATGAATTTTTCTAACCCGGTTTCTTTTAGAATAAATACAGCTGATCTCAGAAGTCAAAATAAATCGCGTTTCGTCTTTGGAATTTGCGATTTGGGATTTTAGTCTGTATAAACCGGGTTCTGCTGGCTCCAGTTTTTCTTTTAAATTTTCAAACCACTCCGGATGGGTAAAATCTCCCGTGCCCAAAACCTTAATACCTTTGATTTTGGCCCACTTATCCAGGTTTTCCAAATCCATATCCTTTGAGGTTGCCCGGGAATATTTGCTGTGAATGTGAAAATCGGCAATAAACCGCATATATTCTATTCTAACAAAAACTCAAAATATTTACAGCCATAAATCGGACATCGCATGTCCAACTATTCATAACCCAACCCTGTCTCGTAGTTAAAACCATGGTTCTAACTACGAGACAATTGGTAAGGTATGTCCAAGGAGGGTCCGTGGCCAAGGGACCACAGGCCCCACGCCAAATTTTGATGTAGGAGTTGTTCGGGAAATTTGGCTGATCGCCCAAAATTTAGCTTCAAATGGGTTGCTGGAGTTTATTAAAGCAAACTTTTGACAAAATATTTTAGTTTATTAAGATAGATTTGAAGCTCTTTTTTAATAGAAGGAGGAATGATGCGTCTCGAAAATAAATATAGGGTTCGCCACGAACGCCTCCCTCTCTCAGCTTTTATCACTCATCCACAAATGAGAGTAACTTTTAATGAAGAGAGTATTAACTCTCTGGCAGAGAATATTTTTTTGCATGGGCTTATCCATCCTCTTTGTGTAGCTGAGACATCCGAAGGTTTTTTAATAATTTCTGGCCATCGCCGTTATCGAGCTTTACAGAAATTAGCAGCCGATGGTCGTTTCAATGGCAAGGTCGAAGTGACTATTTTTTCTGATCTTTCATCAGTTGAAATAGCCTTACTCCAGGCTTCAGAAAATATTCATGAACAGGTACCACCTCACGAAGCTGCTCGGTTTTATGAAATAACTTGGAAACTCATAAAAGTCTCTGACCCCAATTTTACTCTTTCTAATTTTGCCAAGGCAGTGGGCAGAAGTGAAGAAACAATAAGGTCAGCTTTAAAATTTTGTCTCTTACCAAAAGAGATTCAGGATTTAGTAGAAGCGAATTTATTATCTTATGGGGTTGCTGTTCAACTGGCTCGCTTGAGAGATAGTTTGGATGCAAATGAGTTAATACGTTGGGCTATTCATTCCATTGCTGCCAATGATAAAGTATCTGCCGTAAAAGAAAGAGTCAATATTTTCCTACGAGATCAAAAATCGGAACAGTCATCCCTTTTGGATATTTTTGGAGAAAAAGCAAGAGAAGAGCTGGAGCGTTCTTCAAAGCGTCTAACATTAAATATCGCTACCATCAGAGCCTTTTGGAGCATGAACCATTACTTTTCGAGAATTCTCAGTTTAATCGAAACAGGTAAACTCGGAAAGCAAGATTCGCCATTTTCGATGAAAAGTACACTTAAAGCTTTTCGCCATCTTATTAAAAACCTGGAGAGATTATTGCCCCATCTTCAGAGCTTTCTTTCCCAAACCGAATATCATGAGGCCAAAAAAATTTTACAAGGATCAGAATCTTTGGCGGACCAACTCGAGAAAAAAGAAATAGCATAGAAAAATAGGAAGTTCCGCAGGGGCTTCCTTTTTGTTTACAACAAAATGCACGGGTTGAACCCGTGTATCTAACCAGGGGCGTAAATGTATCACTCGGTGGACCAAGTGCCACTTGAGCGTTTTATCTTACAACAAAATAAAAAATTTCAAAAGCAATGCCCAGAATAAAAAAGAGGGGCAGAGCATAAAATAAAGGGTTCATTTTGCGGTTTAATTTTTTCTTCAAGAATTCGCGGTACAAAAATACAACTATTATCCCCATGGAACCCACTGCCACAGCTCCAGTAAGACCGACGATGTCAATAAATTCTCGGGCACCGGCAAAAAATAATAAAAGTGGTGCAAAACAGGCGACAAACCAAGAAAGACGAGAAGATAAATGAAAATCGTACCAAAAAACCTTTTTTAAGGTTAATCCCAGAGTTAAAAATGAAGTAAAACACGTAATGATTCCGAAAAGAAATCCCAATCGAATAATGCCGTCACCCAGCATATAAGCAAAGCCGGAGATCGCTTCCTTTGAAGTATTGGGGCCGGAAGTCCCCAAAATTACATAGATGAAAACAAGATAGGTAAGGGCAGCAAGCAAAATTCCAGAAATTATGGTTCGCTTTAATGCCTGGCGGTTTTCTCCCAGTATTTCCTTTATTTCCGGCACCATGTTAATGCCCCAGAGGGAAAAAAGCACCACCCCATAGGGAAGGGTAAGGAACTTCAAATTAACACTCTTAAAATTCTCAACATTAATAAAGGGAAACGCTTTTACGGAGAAAATGACTAAAATCCCCAAAAAAACAAGTAAAAGCAAAAGCTCAATCAGAGATATGCTCTTGATTCCCCGGAAGATAAAAAATGTTCCCAGAGTCCAGAAAAAAAGAGTGTATATCAAGGCACTACCGCCAAAATAAGGAGAAAAAAAATGAGTCAAGAACGTGCCCCCGACAATCAAATAAGCGAGAAGGGCTCCGGTTAATCCCAGACTGGTAATTAAAAAAGTAAAATTTTTCCACCGTCTGCCCATGTATTTCTCCACCGCGCCGGGAAGCCTATGCAAAACCTTGTATCCCAGAGAAACCTCTCCGTACATCAAATGAATGGTGATGGTGACACCGGTTAAAAACAAAAAGTACAAAACTACCACCCAAAAACCGGCTTTCAGGGCGACATAGGGAAGGCCAAATATTCCTACCCCGATAACGGTGCCCGCAAAAACTGCCAATGCTTTAAGATATTTCATAATCATGGTTTTAGAAAAATCCAAAAAGTTTGCCGAGAAAGAAAATATAAACCAATAAATACATGGCTCCCTCCCATTTGTGAATCCTTTGAGAGATACCGGAAATTACAAAAAAGAAAGTGGCTATAATGAAAACCGGCAATCCTATCATCAGGGTCTTCTCTTCTATTACTAAATTGGAAATCAAAGCCGGAATTCCCACCACCACTAAGACATTGAAAACATTGGAACCCAAGGCATTCCCCACCGCTAGTTCGTATTTGCGCCGTCTGGCGGCTTGAACCGAAACCACCAGTTCCGGCAGAGAGGTGCCTACGGCAATAGCGGTAATAGCCACTACCGCCGGGACAATTTTCAAAATTTCAGAAATTCTTAAAGTAGATTCGATGATATAATGAGCGCCAAAATACAAAGCCAAACTGCCCAGAATTAAAAACAAAATAATTTTCCAGCTGAATTTTGGCTTGTTTTTAAGGTTTTCTTCTTCTATTAACTGTGGGGGTCTTTTCTCCCTGGTGGAAAGAATAGAAACTTCTTGGGATTCTTCTTTTCCTGCTCTTTGGGTGGCGGAGTAAAAGAAATAAATAAAAAAAGCCGCTAAAAGCAAAATGGCCTCCTGCCAGAAAATTTGACCGTCCCAGGCTGTTCCCAGAAATAAAAAAGAGGCTACCAGTAGCAGAGGGAGGTCGATGTCAATCAAACTCCTGGAAATAATCAATTTCCCAGCAAACAAAGCGGAAACCCCCAAAACTAAAAGAATATTGGCAATATTAGAACCTATAGCGTTGGCTGTCACTATCTCCGTGGCCCCCCTCAAAACAGCAGAGATTCCCGTCGCCAATTCCGGCAAAGAAGTCCCCAGGGCCACAATAGTCACGCCGACAATAAAGGGAGACAATCCCATAATCAAACCCAGTTTTTCTGAACCATCTATGAACCAATCGGCTCCTTTAACCAAAAAAAATAAGGAGACGATAAAAACACCTATCCAAAATAAAAGCTCCATATGATTACATTGGTTATTTAACTAATCTTATCCCCAGGCCGGCGACTTGCCCCCCGCCGAATATCAAAATGCCGGCAAAAATAGACCAAGCGATCAAATTCAAAAGACCAATAACGGACTCCGTGGGCAATACCCCCTTTAATTGCTGCTGGACCATTTCCTCTATGGTGCCAGTCGTAATGCCTTCCTTTTCTGCGACGCTAAAAATTTCCGGCGCTTGGGTTTTGGTGGTAAAAATATTGTAAGAGGAATAAAGACTATAAAAAATAATAATCAAACCCAGTAAAAGCAGAACCCAGCCTATGATTTTTTTTATAAACCCCATTATTTTAATTCCTCGTAAAACGAGGATTTCTTAATAATTATCTTATAAATATTCTCTATAAAATCGCCGCCGGCATACCCGATAATAAAAGCCAAAGCTGGGGTAAAGCCGCCCAAAACGGTAAAACCGACTTCTTTGATAACCAGGGCGGCTGTCAGCCCAATCGCTCCGGAAACAAACATCATCCCTAAAAAATAGTAAGGCCTGAATTTCACTTCTTTGTAAGAAAAGTAGTGTTTAACGAAACCCACTAACCCTCTTAAAATGCCGCCGCCAAAAGCAGCAATAAAAATGTAAGTCATTTTTCTTCGTCGCGGGGTTTAATGAATTTCTCTTCAATAGGCCTCAAGCCAGCCAAGATAACAATAGCTAAAATCGAAACAAAAACAGCCAACAAATACAGCTTAATCCCCACCGCCAATCCGATGCCGGCTACTACCCAAAGACCGGCAGCCGTAGTTAAACCTTCGACGTAAAAATGCCGATGGATGATCAAACCGCCCCCTATAAAACCAATGCCCAGAGCCACAGCCTGAACCACCCTGAGTGAGTCACCGTTGAAAACATAAGAAAGGCTGATAATGGTAAACAAAGTAGCCCCCAGGCAAACTAAAGCATAGGTTCTTAAGCCGGCTTCCTTCTTTTTGTATTCTCTTTCTAAGCCAACCAATCCGCCCAAAACGGCAGCTAAAACCAACTGCAAAAATATTTCCATAATTTAGAAATTGGAATTTGGGAATTAGAGCTTAAAGACCTTGTATCCTTCACGAACTTTTTGATCAACCTTCAAACCGACAGAGTCGCCTTTCTTAGCTGTTTCCACTTTCTGATGTTCCACTTCCATTGAGCCGACGGTTTGGGTAAAATCGGTTTCTCCACCCGCAATTCTAATGGTGTCTCCGATCTTCAGGGTATCGGAAAGCTCAATAACCGCCACCCCGATATTTCCGAAATAGTGGGTCACTTTCCCTATTAATTTTCCCTCGACTTCTTCAGCCATAAAACATTAATTTATTTTTTACTTGCGACCTTTGTGATTTTTATCTTTTCTAATTTCTTTAATTAACTTTTGAACTAGTTTCTTGGGATCGGTGTCGTAAACAATGGCTCCTCTTTTTTTATGGGGACGTCTGGTGATAGTCTGGATAAGGTCAGCCGTCCCCCCCGAACCTAATAAAACTCCGATGGGTCTCCTATCTTCGTAGGCTATGGTGAATTCATTGAGGGTGCCCATTCTGCCGCATATGATAATCACTCCGTCTGCCGCTCTGGTCAACAAGAGATTTCTGCCCGCATAGTCAAAACCGGTATAAATCATTACGTCAAACTCGTCAGTAGGTAGTTTGTATACTTTTTTGTGCTCTTTTTCGGACACTGCCGGAGAAAAACCAATACTGATGCCTCCTGCTTTATTGCCGCTCTGGGCAGCGTAATAAGGGCAACCAGTGGTGGCGCCAGTTAATAAAATGCATCCTTGGCGAACAATCTCTCTCCCGACTTCTCTTGACAGTTTCTCGATGTTTTTGGAGCAATGCCCCACCTCGGCAGCCCCGCTAACGGCAATTTTGTACTTCATGCTTTTATTTTACCACTTTAAAGCCAAGTTTAAAATCATGGTGTCCCCGGTGCGACTCGAACGCACAATCTTCAGCTCCGGAGGCTGACGCTTTATCCATTAAGCCACGGGGACAAAAAACATTGACAAAATGCAAATTTTGAGCTATACTATATTATACCTTAAAAACTTTGTTTCGGGAAGGAGAAAAGAAGTGTCAAGAGTAGAAACCGGAATATTATCCTTCGCGCCAAAGGGGTATATCCTTGCTAAAGATGGAGAAAAATTTGGAAGGAACACGAAGATTTTCGCCATAACCAATATGTATGGCGAAATAATCACCAAGTGGGCGAATGCTGTTTCCACCCAAGATGGAAAAGAAACATTTCTCCAGTGGTTCAAAAAAAGATATCCCAATGTTGTTCCGCCTTTTCGGGGAAATGTGTTCATTTTCCGAAAAGCCCTGCCAGATTAAATTAAATCAGGTGGGGCTTTTGCTTTTCAGCGATTAAATAAATATTATAATTTTTCGTTTCCTCTCTTTTGAAAATATTTATCTCTTTTACCCCAAAACCGGCTTTATTGACCAGTTTCTTGAGGCTGTTTTTTGAAAAAAGGTGGAAATAGCGCTGAATTAATATTTTGCCATCTTGGCTTTTCCAGGGATAGAATATATCTCCAAAATCTAGTTTTGATTTACCAATTAATTTTAAAAAAGTATATTTCAAAAATAATTTCCAAGCGGTTTTTTTCTGCCATAAATTCCAAACTGTCAAAATTAAAAGGCCGCCGGGTTTTAAAACCCTCCTTGCCTCTTTTAAAGACTGGAGTCGAAACTCTTTTGAGGGGATATGATGCAAAACAGCAATGCTGAAAACTTTATCAAAGTAATTATCGGGGAAGGGAAGATTCAGGGCATCGGCAACCTGAAATTTTGCTTTCGGAAAACGTTTTTTGGCAATCTCAATGAGTTTTTCAGAAATATCTACACCAATGTAATCTATATTTTTATCTTTCATAACTTGATAAAAACGGCCATTGCCACACCCTAAATCCAAAACTCTCTCTCCTGGAATTAAAAAATTATCAAATAAAAATCTCATCTCTTCCCAGATATGTTCCCTAGCTCTTGAAAAATCTTCGGCAATCAGGTTATAATCTTGGGTAGTCTTTTCTAATAGATATTGTGCGTAATCTTTATCCATCATTCGTAAAAATGTTAATTAAATCTGGGGCTAAAACTGCAGAAAATTTAGCTATGGTAAAAAGAAAGATAGCCAAGAGATATAAAATCCCCTGCCCCAGTAATGTTGATCTATTAAAAACTTATCACGAATTGGCTCAAAAAGGAAGAATTAAAAAATCTCCCAAAATCGAAAAATTGCTTCGTACCAGGCCCGTCCGCTCGCTTTCCG
>CAYYJV010000002.1:0-38102 GCA_964472225.1 uncultured Candidatus Saccharibacteria bacterium
ATCGCTTTGTAATTTGTCGCTCAGGTATTATACCAAATTTTTAATATCCTTTCAACTTTTTGAGGGCGCGGTGCTCGCGGATGCGGTCGAGAGCTTTGGCTTCAATCTGCCGAATTCTCTCACGCGTAACGCCAAATTCCTTGCCTACTTCCTCCAAAGTGTGGGTGACGCCGTCTTCCAAGCCGAAACGCATAGCCAATATCTTTTGTTCTCTGGAAGTTAAGTCAACCAAGATTTCTTTTAATCTTTCTTTCAAAAGGGTGCGAGCGGCTTCGAGGGAGGGAGCAATCACTTTTTCATCTTCAATAAACTCGGCTAAAATAGAATCTTCTTCGTCCTCCCCTACCGGCGTCTCCAAAGAAACTGTTTCCTGAGAAATCTTCTGGATGTGGTGTACTTTTTCAACGTCTACCCCCATCTCAGCGGCAATTTCTTCTGGCAGAGGTTCTCTTCCCAAATCCTGCAAAAGCCGGCGCCTGACCTGAGTGTACTTGGAGATAGTTTCCACCATGTGAACGGGTATCCTAATGGTTCTGGCTTGGTCTGCCAGGGCTCTGGTAATTGCCTGCCTGATCCACCAAGTGGCGTAAGTTGAAAACTTGTATCCTCTTCTCCAGTCGAATTTCTCCACTGCCCGAAAAAGCCCGAGGTTACCCTCTTGAATCAAATCCAGTAAAGTCAGGTTCGGAGAACGACCGATGTATTTTTTAGCAATGGAAACCACCAGCCGCAAATTAGCCCGAGCCAGCTTCTTTTTGGCTTCGATGTCGCCTTTCTCGATCTTTTTTGCCAATTCTTTTTCCTCTTCTGCCGTCAAAAAAGGCACTTGGCCGATCTCTTTCAAATACATCTGCACCGGATCCAAGCCGGCTTCGGCCGCAGCCCTCAATTTCTCCTGCTTTTCCTCCTCCTTTGCTTCCAGAAATTCCCCCGCCTCTTTTACTTCGATTCCCCTCCTTTCCAACTCGCTGTAGAGAAGCTCCAGGCCCGGCATATCTTTCTCTATTTCCGGAAAAACGGACAAAATCTCAGAAAAAGTGATAAAACCGCGATTCTCCCCTTTTTGAACCAAAGTCTCAATCGCCTCGGGAGTTACCAGGGCCCTGGGCCTTCTGATTGCCGATTTCCTGACGGTTTTTTTTCTGCACCTGAAAGTCGGTCTTCTTCTTAATCTTTTCCTGACCTTCTTGGCGACTCTTTTCCTTGCTTTCTTTTTTTTCTTTTTTAATTTTTTCCTCTTGGCTTTTTTATTTTTGGTCATAAATTAAGAAGTTTGTTGGACAACTGGTTAAATTGCTGAATCAAACTATCGGCTCTTTCTGAATCTTTTTCTTCTTCGGCCTTCTTCAGCTCCCGGCAAATCTCGTTCAGCTTATCTTTAATTTCCAGCGTCTTTATCTCGCGCAGGCAGGTTTGGATTTCGGACCGGCAGTCGATTTCTTCTTCCTCCACTTCTCTTTTCAAGGAAAGATAGTCCACAAAGTCGGCGTCTTCGGGAACAAACTTGCCGGTTAAAATATTCTGAATTTTGGGCGAAAAATAAGCGAGGTTTTCCTCCCCAATCAAGCGGAAATTTTCAACGGGATTTTTCAGCACCAGAGAAGCAATTCTTTCTTCCAGCATTTCTCTCCTGCTTTTCGGGGAAAGAGGGGGAGCCACCTCTTCTTCCTGAAAAGTTTCGGGGAGAACAACGCTCGTCTTCCTCAACTCCTCTTCAATGACTTCTTCTTTGACCCCCAATCTTCTTGCCAGCTCCTGAATCCAGTGAGACTGCTCTATTTTGTTAGGAATCTTCTTGAGTATTGGTAGGATGATTTTGGCAATATCTTTTTTTCCTTGGGAAGATTTTGCGTCAAGGCGGGAGAAAGTGGTGTCAAAATAGAATTGATAGATATTCTTGCCGTCCTCGACTCTTTTTTGCCACTCTGCCGGATTTTCGGAAATAATGTCAGCCGGATCTTTGCCTTCGGGCATCAAAACAACCCTGATGTTAAATCCCTGGGCCTGAGCCAGGTCTATCCCCCTTTTGGTTGCCGAATCCCCGGCCGGGTCCATATCAAAAGCCGTTATCAAATTATCCGAATATCTTTTTAAAATTTTCAGCTGGAAGGAAGTGAGGGCCGTGCCCGAAGTCGCCACCGCGTTTTCAAAGCCCGCTTGGTGGCACATAATGGCATCAATATAGCCCTCCACCAAGACACAGGATTCCTTTTTTCTGATTTCCACCTTGGCCTTATCCAGGCCGTAAAGAATTCGGCTTTTATCGTAAAGCAAAGTGGCCGGGGTGTTGATGTATTTTGCCGGGTCGTCCGACTTGAAAACCCTGCCGCCGAATCCCACTACCTGGGAATTGAGGTCGAATATGGGGAAAATTATTCTGCCCCGAAACCTATCGAAAAAGGAACCCTTTTCTGAGGTAAGCCCCAAGCCGGCTTTTTGGATTTCTTCTTGGGAATAACCGCGCGTGGTCAGAAAGTCAGAAAGCCCCTGCCAAACATCAGGAGCATATCCCAGCCGCCACTTCTTTAAAGATTCTGGCTTAATGCCTCTTGCCAAAAGGTAGCTTTTGGCTTCTTTCCCGACAGAGCTTTCTTCCATCTGCTTTTCGAAAAACCGACAAGCCAGCTCGCAAATTTCGTAAAGCCTGCTTCTTTCTGTTTTCAATTTTGGATCCTGCCTTTTCAGCTCAATGCCGGCTTTCTGCGCTAAAATCCTCAAAGCGTCGCCGAATTCCACCCCCTCTATTTCTTTAACGAAAGCAAAAATGTCGCCTCCCTTTTGACAGCCGAAGCAATGCCAAATTTGCCGAGCGGGACTGACGAAAAAAGAGGGTTTTTTCTCTGAATGAAAAGGACAGCGGGCCCTGTAGTTTTGTCCCGCCTTTTGCAATTTGATATAGCTGCCGACCACCTCGAGTATGTCCAAACGATTTTTAATTTCCTCGATTGGAGAAGACAACATAAACGAATATTGGGGAAGTTCGACCTCCCGAAATTAACGCAATATTAGGAAGTCGAACCTTCAAATCTTTTGGGCTTGGAAAAGTAAAAAATGTAAATAATTTCCAAAATAGCCAGGGTATTAAGCAGAAATAAAGCGATGAACCACCGTTTGTGGCGGTTTCGGGCCGCCTTCCATAAAGCCACCCCCTTCCACGGCAATACCCAAAGCAGAACTAAGAATAAAAATGGGGAATTCTCTAACATAATCAATTATTATTTATTTTCCTTTTTCCCAAGGACCCCGGGGCCAAATCGACATCTGGGGAAAGGGAATCTCAATTCCTTCTTTATCAAAAGCAATCTTTAACCTTCTCCTAAATTCCTTCAAGGTGTCCCATTGCTTTAGGGGCTGGGTCTCTCCCAAAACCTTGATTTCAATTCCGGAATCTCCAAATTTATCGGGCCCCGGACCGGCTACCTGAATGGGCTTTAAAATATAATCTTTCCAGGGACTCTCTTTTGCCATATCCTGCCCCACCTTGTTTATCAACTCCATCACTCTGTCTAAATCTTCTTTATAAGCCACCGATACGTTCATGTGAGCGCGGGAATAATCTTTGGTTAGGTTGGCAGCCACCTTAAAAGAGCTGTTGGGAATGTGGTAAACCTTTCCGTCTAAATCACGCATAACTGTTTTTCTCAAGGTGATTTCTTCCACCCCTCCGCAAATTTTATCCAGACAAACCACGTCACCGACCCGGTATTGGTCTTCCAGTATTATGGAAAGGCCGGCCAGAAAATCTCTAATCATCCACTGAGCTCCAAAGCCCAAAGCCACTCCCAGAATGCCGGCTCCCGCCAAAACAGGACCAACTTCAATGCCAAGTTCGGGCAGAATGGTCATCAAAGCCACCAACCAAAGAACAATCCTCAAAACTCCGTTAAAAATACTTATCAGGGTGTCTTCCCTCTTTTTTTCAGCCCCATGGTCGATATTCTTTATGGCCCTTCTGACCGTTTTTTCAATGAATTTCTTGCCGATTCTATTAATCAGAATGACCGCAACCAAAATGGCAATAATTTTTATGCCGTGGGCTAAAAACCAAGAATAAATAACTTCCAACATATGTATAATTTAGATTAATGCTTATTCTTATATATTCTATTATATTCTATCAGTCATTTCCGTTTCTTCCAAGTTTTTGTTAAAAACACTCCTCAAAATCAAATACCTACCATCTTTATACACAATGGCTGTAGCAACTATCCTGTGGAATTTTTGTTTTGCGAACTCATAGCGGAGAGGGCGAGACTCGAACTCGCAAGCCCGTAAAACGGGCTCTAGTTCTCCAGACTAGTGCCTTACCAATTAGGCGTACCTCTCCTTATTTTGGCAAAGAAGCTATTATTTTGGCAATGGTCGGATGCTGAACCGCCAACTTATAATTCAGCATCTTCAAAACGATAATAAAGTCCTCTATCTCTTCTTTCAGGGTTTCTGGCCCGGCAAACACTTCCCAAAATTCGTTCCGCAAATTCTTCAAGTAATCATTTAATATCTCCCGGTCGGCTTTATCTTTTAGGTGTTGAATGATTTTTTTAAACTCTCCCCTGTCCAGCCAGATTCCCTCGCACAAATTGCAAACATCCACCTTGATATTAGAATCCCCGTAATTCACTTCGTAAAGGGGCAGTCTGTCTCTGGGGCAAAGCTTTTTTCCGGGAGAAATCTTAAAATCTTTCTCTCTCTCCCAAAGATCAACATCCAGCCATTTCAGGTTTCTGTCTTTATAATCTTTGGCCCACCTTAATTCCTCCCTGTCAAACCAAAGACCCAAACACTTCGGACAGTAATTAACTTCCACCCCAGAGACAATGGCTTTTTCTAAATTAACTTTTTTACAGAAAGGACAAAACATAAGAAATTGGGTAAGGGTTAGGAAACCGGTATGGAAATTGGGTTAAGAAGTTTGTGAAAATTTACACTAATTTCCTAACCCATAAACCAAACTGGCTTCTTAACCTTAACCTAAATTCTCAAACCCCGGAGGGCTTTCACTCTCTCTTCCACCGGTGGGTGGGTCATAAATAATTTTGAAATATTCTGGCCGCGAAAAGGATTGGAAATATAAAGGTGGGCGGTGGCTTCTTGGGCGGATTTCATCGGGGTCTTGTCAGAAGCAATCTTTTGAAGAGCTAAAGCCAGTCCTTCGGGATTTCCAGTAAGCCCGGCCGCAGAAGCGTCCGCTAAAAACTCTCTTTTCCTGGAAACCGCCATTTGGATAAGCATGGCCCCAATCGGAGCCAAAATGGCCGCTATTATGCCAAATAAAGCGAGATGACCTCCTCCCCGCCTCCTGCCGCCAAAGATGCTCGACCAGATAAACATGCGGGACAAGACCGCCACAAAACCCGCTAAAACCACAATTATGGTCTGTAATAACATATCTTTGTTTTTAACGTGTGAAAGCTCGTGGCCAATCACTCCTTCGATTTCCTCTCTGCTGAGTTTATCCAAAAGACCCTGAGTTAAGGCTATCACAGCGTGATTTTTATCACGGCCGGTAGCAAAAGCATTTGGTTGGGATTCTCTAATAAGATAAATTTTAGGCAGAGGCAAATTAGCTTTCTGGCAAAGATGCTTCGCGATGCTGTAAATTTCCGGGTTCTCGCTTTCTTTAATCTCTCTGGCTCTGGCCATTTTCAGAACAATTTTGTCGGAAAACCAATAGCTGACAAAGCTCATAGCCACGCTGAAAATAACGGCAAAATATAAAATTTCCACGCTGCTAAAAAGATAGCTGAATAAATAACCTACTCCGATGACAAAAACAAAGAATCCCGTAAGTAAAAGTAATGTCTTTTTAGTCATTTCGATTTAATTGTATAACAAAACCCCTCCTAAAACAAGGGGTTTCGTCATTAGGTTTTGCTCGGCTTAGCCGAGCAACCGGGTTAGTATCCCATGTCCATGCCGCCCGGCATGCCGCCAGCTCCTTTTTCTTTCTTTTCCTCCGGCTTCTCTGCCACCACGGCTTCCGTCGTCAAAAACATGGAGGCGGCGGAAGCTGCGTTTTCCAGGGTGGTTCTGACAACTTTGGTGGGATCAATCACGCCCGCCTGAATTAAATCCTTGTACTCCATGGTATGAGCGTCAAAACCAAAGGGGTCCGCCTTTTCCAAAATTTTGGCCACCACTACGGCTCCGTCAAGTCCGGCATTTTGGGCAATCTGCCTAACCGGACCCTCAAGAGCTTTCTTTAAAATGTCCAAACCGGTTTTTTCGTCACCCGTCAGTTTGATTTTCTCCAAAACTGTCGCCGCCCTCAAAAGTGCCGTTCCTCCACCGGGCAAAATACCTTCTTCTACCGCGGCTCGCGTGGCGTTCAAAGCGTTTTCCGTTTTCTTTTGTTTGGCTTTCTGTTCGATTTCCGTGGCGGCTCCCACTTTAATGACTGCCACCCCGCCTGATAATTTAGCCAATCTCTCCTGGAGTTTTTCTTTGTCAAAATCCGAAGTGGTAGTTTTAATTTCGTTTTTGATTTGTTTAATTCTGGCGTCAATAAGTTCTTTTTTACCTTTGCCCTCCACGATGGTGGTGGTTTCTTTCTTGGCAACCACACGCCTTGCTTGGCCGAGCATACTCAAATCAATCTTGTCAAGTTTCAAACCAACTTCCTCGGAAATCACTCTGGCTCCCGTAACAACGGCAATATCTTCCAGCATTTCCTTCTTGCGGTCGCCAAAGCCGGGGGCTTTTACAGCCAATGCTGAAAATATGCCGCGGAGTTTATTAACCACTAAAGTGGCCAAAGCATCGCCTTCAATTTCATCTGCGATGATAACCAATTCCTTTTTGCCGGTTTGAGCCACTTTTTCCAATATGGGCACTATTTCCTGCAAAGAGGAAATTTTCCTATCGGTGACCAAAATGTAGGGATCCTCCAAAACCGCTTCCATTCTTTCTGTGTCGGTAATCATATAGGGCGAAACATAACCCCTGTCGAACTGCAAACCTTTGACGATTTCTTTCTCCAAGCCGAATTTTTTGGATTCCTCCACCGTGATGACGCCGTCTTTGCCAACTTCAGAAACAACTTCACCGATTAGGTTGCCCACTTCGGGATCAAGACTGGCAATGGCTGCCACCTGAGCAATTTCCTCTTTTTGGGAAATCGTTTTTGATTGATTCTTCAGATGATTGACAACCGCTTCCACTCCTTTTTGAATACCCCTCTTGATAGCCAGAGGGTCGGCGCCCGCTGTCACATTTTTAATGCCCTCCGAAACAATGGCTTTAGTCAAAATCATCGAGGTGGTAGTGCCATCGCCCGCCGCATCGCTGGTTTTTTCGGCCACCTCTTTAACCATTTCCACGCCCAGCTGCTCCACTTTGTCCTCCAGTTCCATTTCTTTGGCGATGCTGACGCCGTCGTCGGAAATGTCGGGAGCGCCAAAACCCTTATCCAAAACGACCAATCGGGCTTTGGGTCCCAAAGTAACTTTTACCGCTTCTGTTAATTTATCTATGCCAGCCAATAATTTTTTTCTGGCATTTTCACTAAATAGAATTTGTTTTGCCATATTACTTTTGCTTCGCAAAAGAAACCCTAAACCCTAAACTGTTTCGAATTTAGAGTTTCTTGCGATTATTCAATAACCGCCAAAATGTCTTCTTCTTTGGCGATTAAATACTCTTTCTCCTCGACCTTTATTTCGTTCGGCCCGTATTTGGTAAACAGAACCTTGTCGCCGGGTTTTACTTCCAGAGGAATGACCTTGCCGGTCGAGGTTTTTCTGCCGGGTCCCACAGCTATTACTTTCCCCTGCTCGGGGCGTTCTTTTTCTGCGGTCTCGGGCAGTAAAATGCCGGCTTTGGTTTTTTCCTCTTCTTTTACGGGCTCTATTAAAATATGATCTGATAATGGTTTAATCTTCATATGTTTTTATGTTTTAGCAATTAAGACCTTTGAGTGCTAATTCCCTACTTTAAAATATTACTCAACCAAGTTTCCCTGTCAAGAGTGCACGCTGGGGAAGGTGCGCTTGTTACATATGAGCTTTAAGGACTTTTTTTAAATACTGACCGGTGTAACTCTTTTTATTTTTAGCGATTTGTTTGGGCGGGCCCTGGCAAACAATGTAGCCGCCGCGCTCTCCTCCTTCGGGACCCAAATCAATGACCCAGTCAGCATTTTTAATTACATCTAAATTATGCTCAATAATGAGCACCGTATTTCCTTTATCAACCAAACCGCGCAACACCAGAATTAATTTCTTAATATCATCGAAATGCAGCCCGGTGGTCGGCTCGTCCAGTATGTATAAACTTTTACCGGTAGCTTTTCTTGAAAGTTCGGTGGCCAACTTCACCCTCTGGGCTTCTCCTCCAGACAGGGAGGGGGCCGCCTGTCCCAAGTGAATGTATCCCAGACCGACATCGTTCAGGGTTTTCAACTTTTCATAAAGTCCGGGGATTGCCTTGAAAAACTGCAGGGCTTCTTCCACCGTCATTTCCAAAACATCGGCAATGTTCTTTCCCCGATATTCCACTGCCAAGGTTTCTTTGTTAAATCTTTTGCCGTGACATTCGGAACACTGCACGTAAACGTCCGGCAAAAAGTACATCTCTATTTTTTTCGTCCCCTGCCCCTCGCAAGCCTCGCACCTTCCTCCTTTAACGTTGAAAGAAAAGCGACCCGCCCGATAACCTCTGATTCTGGCTTCTTTCGTTTTGGCAAATAAATCCCTGATGTAAGAAAAGCAACCGGTATAAGTGGCGGGGTTCGACCTGGGAGTTCTGCCAATGGGCGACTGATCTACCAAAACAACCTTGTTTAAGTTTTCGATGCCCTGAATGCTTTGGTGTTCTCCTGGTTCCTCTTTGGTATGATAAAACTTCTTCAATAAAGCCCTGGCAAGAATATCGTTCATAAGCGATGATTTCCCGGAGCCGGAAACTCCGGTAATGCAGACAAACTTCCCCAGGGGAATTTTCACGTCAATATTTTTAAGATTGTGCTCTTTAGCCCCCCTGATGGTCAGCCATTTTTTGATTTCGGAAATCCCGCGGGATTTCCGAAATCCAGACATCTCAACTTTTTTCCTGCCGGCTAAGTAGTCTCCGGTCAAAGTTTTTGATTTTATCAGTTGGCTTGGGGTGCCTTCGAAAGTGATGCGGCCTCCGTGCTTGCCGGCCCCCGGCCCCACATCAATTACCCAGTCGGCCGAACGAATGGTTTGGCTGTCGTGCTCCACGACGATCACGCTGTTGCCCAAGTCCCTTAATTTCTTCAGGGTTTCAATCAATCTTTGTTGGTCTCTGGCATGGAGGCCAATGGAGGGCTCGTCTAAAATATACAGAACGCCGGTCAATTTTGAGCCGATTTGCGTAGCTAACCTTATCCTCTGTTCTTCCCCGCCAGCCAGAGTACTGGCCTTCCTGCCCAACGTCAAATAATCCAGGCCGACGTCAATTAAAAACTGCAAACGATTAAGAATCTCCTTGACAATGGGCTGGGATATTTTTGACTGGCTATCGAAGGTTTTCTTCTGAAAACCCTCAAAAAACTTCCTGACCTCTTCTATGCTCATTGAAACCACGTCGTCAATTGATTTACCGTCCACGGTGACCGCCAAGACTTCGGGCTTCAGCCTTTTTCCCTGGCAAAGCTCACATTTCTTCTCCACCATGTACTGCTCTATTTCCTGCCGGGTGTAATCAGAATCGGTTTCGTGATAGCGCCTCACCAAATTAGGAATGACTCCTTCAAAGTCTCCGTCGCCGTAGAGGATCAATTTAATAATTTTCTTTGGCAAATCTTTCACCGGGATATCCAAATCAAAATCATGCCTTTTGGACAAACCCTGGAGCTGCCACCAAAAATATCCCTGTCTGCCTATTTTATGAGAGGCGTGGGCCCAAGGAAAAATGGCGCCTTCCGAAATAGTCAAATTATCGTTGGGGATGACCAAATCGGGATCAACTTCCAGTTTTTGTCCCAAACCTTGGCAAGCGGGACAAGCGCCGAAAGGAGAATTGAAAGAAAAAAGCCGAGGCTCGATTTCCGGCAGGGAAACTCCGCATTCTTCACAGGCAAAATGTTCACTAAAAACCAAATCCTTGGACATTGCTCGGCTTTTGGACGTTGCTCGGCTTAGCCGAGCAACTGGTTGCTCGGCTAAGCCGAGCAACTTGCTCGAAATAACTACTATTCCCTTGCCCAACTTCAAGGCTGTTTCAATGGAATCCACCAATCTTGGTTTATCGAGATCTTCATCCAAAACCAATCTATCCACCACCACTTCGATGTTGTGTTTCTTTTTCCTATCCAAAGTTCTTTCCAGAGCCTCTTCCACCCTGTGGATTGTGCCGTCTAATCTCACTCTGACAAAGCCGGCTCTCTGTATTTCCTCCAAAATTCCCCGGTGCTCGCCTTTTTTTCCTCTAACCACGGGGCCCAAAATCAAAAACTCGGTGTTTTTGGGAAGCCGGAGAATTTGCTCAACTATTTGATCTACCGTCTGCCGAGAAATAACTTTCCCGCATTTAGGACAGTGAGGAATACCAACTCTGGCAAATAAAAGACGGAGATAATCATATATCTCCGTAATGGTGCCCACGGTGGACCTGGGATTATGGCTGGCTTTTCTTTGATCAATGGAAATGGCGGGAGAAATTCCTTCTATTTTGTCCACATCGGGTTTATCCATCACTCCCAGGAATTGCCTGGCATAAGCTGACAAAGATTCCACATACCTTCTCTGGCCTTCGGCGTATAAAGTATCAAAAGCCAGAGAGGATTTGCCGGACCCAGAAATCCCGGTAATGACCACCAGCTTGTTTTTGGGAATATCCAAACTGATATTTTTTAAATTATGAACTCTGGCCCTTCTAATTTTTATGAAATCGTTTGCCATGAGATGTTAATCATTATACTCCAAATATCAACCTTTGGCAACCCACAACAATAAACAAAATGGTGCGGCAAACAAAATGGTGCGGCAAACAAAAATGGTGCGGCAAACAAAACAGTTAAAGCGGTTATAATCGATTCATTGCACAGTGTTGATTTGTGGCGATCGCCATAAATCAACACTGTTTCTTTTAAACTACCCTGTCTCCAAAACTATTGACAAATATTTTATATTATGATATAAATCGTGGCGGAGAGCCATAAAAAAGGGAGGTGCACAGTTGAAAAGGACGATCATTTTTATCCTACTGATAGTTCTGACAGCAGCGGCCGCAGGATTCGCAGGAGCCTGGCACAGTGCTAATCGCGATCTGGAAGCCGCTAAGCAAGAATTGAAAGCGACAAATAAGTTCTGGCTTGATGAAGTCAACCGCAACCAATCGCTGCAAGAAGAAATAAACCGGTTGCGGCGCGAGTTAAAGGTCAAGGAAGAAAGCTGGACCTATGCCAACCAGGAACTCCAAAGAGCTCTAGACCAAAGCACCATTGTCGGCAAAGTATATGCCGACCAGAACTACAATCAGGCGCTGGACTGGCGGGACCACCAAGTCTCCGGAAACATCCCCGGCTTTAAAGTAGTGTTGTACACCACCGAAAGAAAGAACGACGGCCCCCTGAATACGGTGGAAGTCGCTTCAACTACTGTTACTGACGGCGAGTACCGCTTTACGGTAGGCCCCGGCGAGTATTTCATCGGAGTCACCTACAGCAGCAATCAGCTTTACAATCGCCGCTACAATCACATTATTTACATCGACGGCGGCGACATAATTGTGGGGGCCGGCGAAATCATCATCGGACCCACTATACTCCTGGCCGACAACGGCCTGGGATAAAATAAAAGGCTCTCTGCCCCTCCAAAGCCCTAGTTGACCTAGGGCTTCCTGTTTTATAAGATAACATGTATGGAGAAGTTTAAGTATTTGGCGAAAAATAAGATATCTAATCTTCCAAAAACTCCCGGCATCTACGCCTTCAAGAAAGGCAAAAAGTTTTTATACATCGGCAAAGCGGTCAATCTTCGCGACCGCGCCAGGCAACACAAGAAGTTGCTCGGCTTAGCCGAGCAACTCGCTTATATTGAAAGTAAAACGGATACGGAGGCGCTGCTGCTGGAAGCCAAACTTATTAAAAAATACCAACCGAAATATAATATTGAATGGAAAGACGATAAAAATTACTTTTGGGTGGGAATTACAAAAGAAAGTTTTCCGAGGGTTTTTATTACGCATCAAATTCAAAAATGTCCCGAGAACCGTTCTCGTTACATTGGGCCATTCGTAAACGGCCGAGTCCTAAAACAAGCCCTTAAAGAATTAAGGAAAATTTATCCCTACCGCACCTGCAAAACTTTGCCTAGGAAACCCTGTCTTTGGTACCATCTCAACCAATGCCCTGCGCCCTGTTTATTCAAGAGCAGAAGGATAGAGGCCTATGACATATCAAACATCCAAGGAAAAGAAGCTACCGGCTCCATGGTAACTTTTATCAACGGCAAGCCAGATAAAAATTTTTATCGGAAATTCAAAATCAAGGGAATAGCTGAGCCAAACGACGTGGCAATGCTGAAAGAAGTTTTATCACGAAGGTTTAATCACCCGGAATGGGGCCTGCCCGATTTAATTCTGATTGATGGCGGCCGAGCCCAGCTTAACGCCGCAGTAAGTATTTTAAACCAACACAAATCAGCCAAATCAACCCCAATCGGCGTCTTGGCTTTGGCTAAAAGGAAAAATGAGCTATATATGAAAAATCTGGAAGCACCAGTTCTTTTGAAAAATTTACCCAGAGAAGTTTTCAATTTAATTTTGCAGCTGCGAGACGAAGCCCACAGATTTGCGCGAAAATATCACCATCAATTAAGAAAAAAGCATTTGCTAGGATAAACATTATTTGCTATCATAAAGTTATGCAAAAGCTTTTGATCACCATTATCTCCGGAATCCTGGGAATTTGGTTGGCGAGTCTTTTTATTGCCGGAGTAGAATTTATGGGCTCCTGGAAAGATTTGTTAATAGCGGGGTTAATCTTGGGGTTAATAAATTTTTTCATAAAGCCGATTCTGAAATTCATCACCAGCCCTCTAAGGATGCTGACTTTCGGGCTTTTCGGCCTAGTAATAAACATGGGGATTATCTGGCTAGTGGACATTTTGTTCAAAGAGTTGGTCATTGCCGGCCTCCTTCCCCTAGTTTGGACCGCTCTTCTGTTATGGGGACTGGGTTTTATTATGCCCCTCCTTTTCCCGAAAAGGAAAAGATCTGAAGAATAATACATATGCAAAACTTTCTGTCAATTTTTCAAATCACAATCTCGGTTGTTCTCATGGTTCTGATTCTCCTCCAACAAAGAGGAACCGCCTTAGGTTCGGCCTTCGGCCAAGAGAGCGGAGCTTATGCCACCCGAAGGGGAATCCAGAAGAAAATATTCTGGGCTACGATAACGGCAGGCTGTCTTTTTGTGCTTTCCGCCTTAGCCAACCTTATTATATAAATAATGAAATTGACAATTGGCAATTGGCAATTGGAAGTTTTTAAAAGATGGCCCTCAAAAAAACAGTGGGCTCAGCTTTTTAAAGTACTCGGCAAAAAAGAAAGAATCGTCTTTTTGGTTTTCTTGGGAATCTTCACGGTTTCCTTTTTTTCCTTGATTGTCACCTTGTACGTGAAAAACACGGAGGTGCAGCCGGCGGTCGGCGGAAAATACACAGAAGGGGTGGTGGGTTCCCCCAGATTCATCAATCCTATTTACGCTGCCAGCAACGATGTGGACCGCGACCTGGTGGAAATAATTTTCTCCGGATTGACCAAATACGATTCAGAGGGACAAATAGTGCCAGATTTGGCCAAAGAAATAAAAGTAAAAGATGAGGGGAGGGTCTACGAAGTTTATTTGAAAGAAAACGTTCTCTGGCACGACGGAGAAAAACTAACCGCCGACGACGTAATCTTCACCTTGAAGACGATTCAAAATCCGGACTACAAAAGCCCCCTCCGGGGAAACTATTTGGGGGTGGAGGTGGAAAAAATCAACGATTACCTGATCTATTTCAAGCTAAAAAATCCTTATGCTGGATTTAAAGAACGCCTGACTTTTAAAATTCTGCCCCAGCATATTTGGCAGGACATTTCTCCTCAGAACTTTCTCCTGACCAACCGCAATTTGAGACCCGTGGGCACCGGACCTTATCGCTTCAAGGACCTGACGCAAGACAGTAAAGGTTTTATTACTTCCCTGAAATTGGTGAGATTTAACAAGTATTTTGAAACGAAATCTCCAAAGCCTTATCTTTCCGAAATCAACTTCATTTTTTTTGAATCGGAGGAAAAACTAGCAGAAGCGGCCCGAGGGGGGGAAGTAGATGGTTTTTCCCTAAGCTCGCCCGAATACTACGGTCTTTTTAAGGAAACACCATTCAAAGAATATTCTTTCCACCTACCCAGGTACTTTGCCGTATTTTTCAACCCCGACCAGTCCAAATATCTGGCCGAGGAAGAAATAAGGAAAGCTCTTAATTACGGGGCTAACAAAAAGGAGTTGGTACAAAAAATTCTCTTACAAAAAGGCGAAATCGTTGATTCTCCCATTCTGCCTCGAATTTTTGAATATGCCGATCCCCAACAAACCTATTCTTTTAACCCCCAAAAGGCAGAGGAATTAATTCAAAAAGCGGGTTTTGAAAAAAAAGACGGCGAGTGGGTGGAAGTAACTAGAGAAATAAATATTACCGAATTCAGTCGGGATCTTCGTCAAGGAAGCAAAGGGCGAGAGGTAACCGCCCTGCAAACTTGCTTGGCCAAAGATCCAAAAATTTATCCGGAAGGAAAAATTACCGGCTACTTTGGCCCAAAAACAAAAGAGGCCGTAATCAATTTCCAAGAAAAATATTCAGAAGACATTCTGGATCCTTGGGGATTTAAATCCGGCACCGGTATTGTCGGCAAAACTACCCGGGAAAAGTTAAATGAAGTTTGTTTACAGCCTACTAAAAAAACTTCTCTGGAATTCACTCTCTTGACCGTGGACGACCCCATTCTGAAAAAGGTGGCAGAGACCCTCAAAGAGCAATGGCAGGAAATAGGCATAGGACTGGAAATTAAAACATATCCCATTTCTCAACTGGAGAAAGACTTCATCAAGCCCCGGAAATACGAAATGCTGCTTTTGGGAGAGGTTTTAGGCATCATTCCCGACCCCTTCCCTTTTTGGCACTCCTCCCAGATAAAAGATCCGGGGCTAAATCTAGCTAAATACGAAAACAGCGAGGTGGATAAACTCTTAGAAGAAGCCAGAACCACTTTGGACTCTGAAATTAGAATTAAAAATCTCCAAGAATTCCAAGACATTCTGATTGCTGATGCCCCCTGCTTATTCCTTTACACCCCAGATTATCTTTATTGGATCTCTCCCAAAATCAAGGGGTTGCAACCCAAAATCATTGCCGACCCCTCCCAAAGGTTGTCAAATATTGAAGAATGGTACGTAAAAACAAAAAGGACATGGCGGTAAAGAAAATTGATAAATCAAATATGCGAAAAATTATCTTGAACTTTCCCGGCCAATTTAAGGTTGGGGTAGAAGCGGCTAAAAATATTTTTTTGGAAAAAGGGTCATTTTTAACTCCGCCAGAAAATATTATTGTTTGCGGAATGGGGGGGTCGGGATTACCCGGTGATATTTTGGTAACTTTGCGACCACTCGATATGTTTGTCTACAAATCCTACCGCCTCCCCCCTCAAGCTAGCAACAAAAGTTTGATCGTTTGCGTTTCTTATTCCGGCAATACCGAAGAAACCCTGTCCTCTTTTCAAACAGCCATTAATCAAAACTTGCCAGTAATTTCTATTACTACCGGAGGGAAGTTGGCTGAACTTTCCAAAAAACATCACGCTCCTTGCGTCATCCTTCCTCCCCCTTACGTTCCTCCAAGATTGGCTTTGGGGGAAATGTTTGCTGCTCTGGTTCAGGTTCTAGCCAACCATAATCTTTTGGGCAAAGGAATCATTGAAGAGGTTTTAAGGGTCGGGGACTCTCTAGCTCCAGAAAAGCTTGAAAAGCAGGGAAAAAAAATAGCTGAAAAAATTTTCGGGAAGATTCCAATTATTTATAACTCCCGAAGATTACGGGAAATCGGCTGGATTTGGAAAAACAGCTTGAATGAGACGGCGAAAATCCTGGCTATTACAAATTATCTTCCGGAGGTAAATCATAATGAAATCGTCGGCTTTTGGAAAATAAATGAAATGCAAATTGAAAATGAAAAACTCTATGTGATAATTTTGAGAGATAAAACGGGCTCTCATCCTCGAATTTTAAAACAAATGAAAATTACCAAGGAGCTAATTGAAAAAGAGGGAATAAAAGTGGGGTTTGTTGATATGGGGGGCGAAACTCTTCTGGAAAAAATTTTCTCCAGTATTATTTTAGGTTTTTGGACTGCTTATTGGTTGGCTCTGGAATATAAAATTGACCCCACCCCGGTTAAACCAATCGAGGAATTAAAACGAAGATTACGAGAAGAATAAAATCCTCAAAAATCCCCAAGGGGTTTCTTGGAGACTTCTAAGAATTTCCTAGGTGGTTTTGTCTGGCTTTACTTCTAAAACCTTTTATGTTATATTAACAACTGACAATTAAACCCTATGAAGGGATTTATTTTAGCGGCCGGAGAGGGAACGAGACTAAGGCCACTGACTTACGAAATTCCCAAACCCTTGCTACCGGTTCGCAAAACCCCATTAATCAACTATTTGATCGAATTGTATTTGAGAAACGGAATTGATGATATAAAAGTCGGAATTCAGTATCCTCATCTGGAGGATTTTTATAAATGGAAAGCCACTTATTATCCCGGAAAAAAGATAGAGCTGGTGGTGGAACCAAAGCCCTCGGGGACCTTCACTCCCCTAGTAAAGAGCCTAGACCCCGCTTGGTTCTCAGAGCCAATCGTGGTTTCCAACGGTGATGAGTTAAAAGAACTGAATCTAAAAAAAATGATAAATTGGCACAAAAAAAAGAAAGCGTTGGTTACCGTGGGGTTGGTTAAAGTAAAAAATCCTCAGGCTTATGGAGTAGCTAGAATAAAAAAAGACAAAATTATTGAATTTGTCGAAAAACCCCAAAATCCACCTTCTTCCTACATTAATTCCGGGCTTTACGTGATGAATCCAGAAATCAGAAAATATTATCCTCAAAATGCCGAGTTTGCCATGGTAGAAACCGATTTCTTTCCCAAATTGGCTGAAGAGGGAAAACTTTTTGGTTATAAATTCAGGGGGAAATGGATGGATGTCGGAACCTTTGAAAGATGGGAGGAGGCAATCAAAAACTGGAATAATAATTATTAATATTAAAAACATGCTCCAAAAAATTCTCATCACCGGCGGCTGCGGCTTCATTGGAGCCAACGCGGCCGACCACTATCTGAAAAAGGGGCACAAAGTGATAGCGGTGGACAATCTTTTTCGGGCCGGAGCCAGACAAAACCTTGAATGGCTTAAGCCGAAAAAGAACTTCGTCTTTGCAAAGGTGGACATCAGAAACGAACAGAAGCTGCTGGAAGTTTTCAAAAAGTACAAGCCGGACCACATACTCCATCTGGCGGCCCAGACCACCATGGTAACCTCGGTGACCAACCCGCGGGAAGATTTTGAAATAAATGCTCTGGGTACTTTTAACGTTTTGGAAGCAATGAGAAAGACCACCCCAAAAGCGTCTCTGATTTATTCTTCAACAAACAAAGTTTATGGAGAAATGCTGGATGTTCCGGTAATTGAAAGAAAAAATAGATATGCATACAAAAACATTAAAGGAATTTCAGAAACTCGCCCCCTAGATTTCCATGGTCCCTATGGCTGTTCCAAGGGGTGCGGAGACCAATACACCATTGACTATGCCAGAATCTTCGGCCTAAATACGATGGTATTCAGACAGTCGGGAATTTACGGCCCTCATCAGTTTGGTATTGAAGAACAGGGCTGGTTGGCCTGGTTCTGTAATGCTTTATTGTTTAATAAGCCGGTAACTATTTATGGTGACGGAAAACAGGTTAGAGATGTTTTGTATGTTGATGATTTATTAAAAGCTTACGATTTGGCTTTCAAAAACATAAAAAAAACCCGAGGAAAAGCCTACAATATCGGAGGAGGGCCCAAGTTTTCCCTTTCAATTTGGGAATTATTTGATATACTGGAAAAATTAACCGGCAAAAAATTTGACTATTCTTTTGGACCCTGGCGACCAGGTGATCAAAAAGTTTATATTTCCGATATCAGAAGGGCCGAGAAAGAATTTGGCTGGTCGCCGAAAACTTCTCCGAGAGAAGGCGTCAAAAAACTCTATAATTGGATTTCTCAAAATAAAACTCTTATTAAGCGGGCGGGGGTATTCAGAAAGTAAAAAAAAATAACAAAGACAAACAGCGTCTTCACCATCTCTTTAAGCGGAGGAACGACTCCTAGGGGATTGAATCACTTGCCACCAATTTTAAAAACGCTATCCCCCGGCAAAAAGTTCGCCTGTTTTAAAGACCCGAAAGCAGTTTTCAGCTTGCTTTCGAGCCCTAGCTGGAAAAAAACATAAAAACGATGACCAGGCAGAACCTCCCAGAAGTTTTTGAAAATTACCGGCTCCAAGGGAGAAATTTTTGCGGACATTCAGAATTTTTATTTCGCTATCTCCGATTCAAAAAGAAAAACCATAAAAAAAGGAAATCTTTCTAAATATTTTGCCGAATCTTTCTTGTCCTCCTCCCTTGATTTTAAAAAACCTTTGTTTAAAATTCCCGGAGCAATGCCTTTTGAAGCAGGCAAAGAAATTCTCTTCATTTTAGATGAAGCCGAATGGAAAAAAGAACCAGCCGGAGAATACCCAAAATATGCTGTTGGTTCCTCCTTCTCTGAAATAGAAAAAGGTATAGAAAGAAAAAGAATAAATGAAAAAAGTGCCTCGCGAAATAAAAACTGAAAGAGATTTTAACCGACCCTGGGGAGGGTTTATTAAGTTTGTTGATAATAAACCCTGTACGGTAAAGGTTCTCTTTATTAAAAAGGGAGGAAGTTTGTCTTTACAATCTCATAAATTACGGGAAGAATTTTGGTATATAATTTCTGGAAAAGTGAAAGTAACTACTGGGAAAAATATTAAAAAACTACGGTCTAAAATTTTAACCGAAGGAGAATATATTTTTATTCTCAAAAAATATTTACACCGAGCAGAAGGAATAAACCAAGCAAAAATTTTGGAAATTTCCTTTGGAAGATTTGAAGAAGGCGACGAAATAAGATACAAAGACAAATACGGAAGAAAATAGGCCCAGGTGGTGGAATTGGCAGACACGTTAGCTTCAGGAGCTAATGCCAGCAATGGCTTGCGAGTTCGAATCTCGCCCTGGGCACAATTATTTTAATGTGGGTTTTCACCCCGCACCATTGCTTCACTCAAAATCAAAAACATGACTAAAAAATCAAATCTCCGAATAATTCCTTTGGGTGGTCTTGGCGAAGTTGGTCGGAATATGATGCTCTTGGAATATCAAGGGAGGATTTTGATTGTTGATATGGGTCTCAGAATGCCGGAGGAAAGCATGCCCGGCGTAGATTATATCATACCCAATGTTTCTTACCTTAGAGGCAAAGAAAAAAATATTCTGGGAGTGCTTTTCACTCACGGCCACTACGACCACATCGGCGCCATACCCTATTTGGTAGACAAACTGGGCAATCCTCCGCTTTTCGCTTCGGGACTAACCAAGGGTATTATCCTTAAACGTCAGGAGGATTTCCCCCAAAAACCAAAATTGAAGATTACCACAATCGAAGACGGAAGCAAAATCAGCTTGGGCCCCTTCAGAATTGAATTTTTCAAACAAAACCACAATATTTCCGATAACTTGGGAATTTTTATGCGGACTCCCGTTGGAAATATCCTGCACACATCTGATTTTAAATTCGATGCGGATCCGGTTTATGATACTCCCACCAATTTCCGAAAGCTAAAATCTCTCGGAGATAGAGGCATTCTGCTTTTAATGTCAGATTCTACGGGAGCCGAAGAAGCAAACCACTCGCTTTCCGAAAGAACTATCATGAAAAACCTGGAAGAAATATTCAAGCAGTCCAAAGGCAGAATAATAGCTGCCACCTTCGGCTCTCTTATCCACCGCATTCAGCAATTGATCGCTCTTTCTGAAAAATACGGCAGAAGGGTGGCGGTAGATGGCTACTCCATGAAAAGCAATGTGGAAATCTGCAAAAGGCTGGGATATATTAAATCTCAAAAGGGTACTTTAATAAAGACTAACCAAATCCAAAATTATCCAGACCAAAAAGTAACCCTGATCTGCACCGGGGCCCAAGGCGAAGGACAGGCGGTTTTGATGAGAATTGCCACGGGCCAGCATAGGTTCGTTCATCTGAAAAAGTCAGATACCGTCATCTTTTCTTCCTCGGTGGTGCCGGGCAACGAAAGAACGGTGCAGTTTCTCAAAGACGAACTTTACCGCCAAAATGCCAAAGTTTTCCATTACAAAATGATGGACATTCATGCCGGAGGCCACGCCCAGCAAGAAGAGTTGAAAGAAATGATAAGGATAATGAAGCCGAAGTTCTTTTTGCCGATCCACGGCCAATATTCGATGCTGGTAAATCATGCGGAACTCGCCCGCTCCCAGGGAATTCCCGAAAAGAATATTGTGGTAGTGGAAAACGGCCAAATTGTCAACTTAACCAGAAATAAAATTTCTGTTGATAAAAAAACCGTCGAATCAAATTATGTCATGGTGGACGGCTTGGGAATCGGCGACGTGGGAGAAGTGGTGTTGAGAGATAGACAAACCCTATCAAAAGACGGTATGTTCGTCATTGTGGCCATTGTCGACAGAAACACTGGTAAGGTAAAGGGTTCTCCTGATATAATATCAAGAGGGTTCGTTTATCTGCGAGAATCAAAGGGGCTTCTGGCAGAAACCCGCAAAAAAGTAATTGATATCGTCAATAAGACGGCGGGCTCGGGAGGAGCTGTCAATTGGAGCTATGTTAAAGACAACATCAGAAACAGAATCGGCGACTTCCTCTACGCCAAGACCCAGCGAAGGCCAATGGTGTTACCGGTAGTGATAGAAGTGTAGAAGTATAATAGGGTTTACGACATCACACAATAAACTTCACAATCGTATGAGAATTTTATCAGGTATTCAGCCAACAGGCTCAATTCATATCGGCGCCTACATCGGTGCTATCTCACAATGGAAGGAACTCCAAGAAATAGGAGAATGCATTTTTTTTATTGCCGATTTGCACGCTTTAACCATTCCCAGAGATCCTAAAACTTTTTCCAAAGACGTAATGGAAATGGCGGCAGAGCTCCTGGCTTTGGGTATAGACCCGGGGAAATGCATACTTTTCGTACAGTCCCAGGTCAAAGAACATACAGAACTCACTTGGATTTTGAACACCCTGACGCCGATGGGAGAACTTGAAAGAATGACCCAGTACAAAGAAAAATCCAAAACCTTCAAGCAAAATATCAACGCCGGTCTTTTTGATTATCCGGTTTTGCAGGCGGCCGACATTCTTTTATACCAAACGGACTCCGTGCCCGTCGGCAAAGACCAACTCCAGCATTTAGAGTTAACCAAAACTCTCGCCCGAAAATTCAATCAAAAATACGGCAAGGTTTTCAAGGTGCCCGAAGCTATTACTTTGAATGTCGGAGCTAAAATTATGGCTTTGTCGGATCCAAAAAAGAAAATGTCAAAATCCTCCCCCCAATCCTGCCTTTATATTTTTGATGAACCGGAAGCAATCAGGAAAAAAGTAATGACAGCCGTCACCGACACCGGAAAAACCGTAAAGTATGACCCGGTCAAGAAACCGGGCATTTCCAACTTGATAACCATTTACAGTTTGATGAGCTCTAAATCAATAAAGGAAGTCGAAAAGAAATTCGGAGGCAGGGGCTACGCTGACTTTAAAAAACAGCTGTCAATCTTATTGATCCAAAAATTGGAGCCTTTCCGCCGAAAGAAAAAAGAGCTTCTCTCAAGGGAAGTCTACGTCAAAGAAATATTGGAAAGGGGCAGAAAGAGGGCCCAAGTCCTCGCCCAATCCACCATGGGTGAGGTCCGCAAAAAAGTGGGCTTAATTTAAGAATTTTTAATTTCCAATTTTTAATTTTTAGTAAGAAGAGAGCTTAGTTCTCTTTTCTTTTTTTCCATCATATTCTTCGTCTTGGCTTCAATCACCAGTCTCAAAAATGGCTCAGTATTAGAGGGTCTTGCCAAAAACCACCAGTCATCATAATCAATCCTGAGGCCGTCTATTTCTAACGGCCGGCCGTCAGTGTAACGGTTCTTGAGTTTCCTCAATGACGCCATTTTGTCTTTCACTTTGAAGTTAATCTCGCCGGAATGAAAATATTTCCGATAAGGCTTAACCAGTTGAGAAAACGGGGCCTTGCTGGCCTCTTTTAAGATCTTAAGCAAAACAAAAATGGGCGCTTCGCAAAAATAATGGCCTCTGTAATAATAATGGCCGGAAAACTCACCAGCAAAAATAATATTATCTTTCCTCATCTTTTCCTTGATAAAAGAGTGGCCTATCCGGTAAATAACCGGCTGGCCGCCCGCCATTTCAATGGTTTCCCTAACAATGTTGCTGGAACGAATATCGTATAGGATTTTTTCTCCCGGATGATTTTTTAAAATTAAAGAAGAAAGCATGGCGGTTATCAAATCACCGGAAATAATGTTGCCTTTTTCGTCGACAAAAAGTATCCTATCACCGTCTCCGTCAAAAGCCACTCCCAGGTCTGCTTTTTTATCTTTTATTTCTTTTTTAAGTATTTTTAAATTTTCTTCTCTTAGCGGGTCGGGCGGATGATTGGGAAATGTGCCATCGGATCTTTCAAAAAGGTGGTCTATTTTGCAAGGTATTTTTTTTGAAATTTCCGGAATTACCATACCGGATACGGCATTGGCCGTATCCACGACTATCTTTAGGGGCTTTAAATTGTCCACCTTTACATTCTTAAAATTAAAGTCCGCGTAGTCTTTGAGGACCGATTTTTCAATAACTTTGCCGCTGGATTGAGCTGCTTGAAATTCAAGTCCGGCTAATTTTTGAATTTCTCTGATGCCACTTTCTTCACTGAGGGAAATTGCCTTTTCGCGAACCATCTTAAAGCCATTGTACTGAGCCGGATTGTGAGAAGCGGTTACGATCACTCCCCCATCGTATCCATAGTGAGCCACCGCGAAATAAAACATCGGGGTGGTGGACAAGCCAATATCAATAACATTGGCTCCCATATCAACCACTCCCCGAATCAAACTTCTATGTAAAGCGGGACTGGAAAGACGATTGTCTCTGGCAATAACGAGTGTCGCTTTTGGTTTATCCAAAAACTTAACAAAAGCGCGCCCAACCCGATAAGCGGTTTCTTCATTAAGGCTGTGAGGATACACCCCCCTAATGTCATAAGCCCTGAAAATCTCCGGATTGATTTTCATATTATATTATTATATCATAAAATATATGTCTTTTTCAGTGGGTATTGTCGGTTTGCCGAACGTCGGCAAATCCACGCTTTTCAAAGCATTGACCAAAAGACAGGTAGATATTGCCGATTATCCTTTCACTACCATCAACCCCAACGTGGGAGTGGTTCAAGTTCCTGACGAAAGATTGGAAAAAATAGCAGAAACGGTAAAACCCGAAAAAGTAACCCCCACCGTTATTGAATTCGTAGATATTGCAGGATTGGTAAAAAACGCTCACAAGGGCGAAGGTCTGGGAAACCAGTTTCTGGCCCAAATCAGGAATTGCGACGCCATTCTGGAGGTAGTTAAAGCTTTCGGCGAAAACCCCACCCCGGAAGAAGATATTGAAACTATCAGAATTGAACTGGAAATGAAAGACCTGGAATCTAAGGAAAAAGAAAATCTTCTTTCCCAAAAACCCATCGTATTTTTATATAATACTAATAACGGGAACGACGGTAATGAAACGGGACCGAACCGCATTTCATTAAATCTAAAGTTGGAGGAGGAAATTTCGGAATTGTCAGAAGAGGAAAAAAAAGAATTAGGGGTAAAATCGCAGCTTGACCAACTGATTGTCGCTTGCTACAATATTCTTGATTTAATAACTTTCTATACTATCACCGGCGGAAAAGAAAGCAGGGCCTGGACCATAAAGAAGGGGGCTTTGGCTCCCGAAGCCGGAGGCAGGGTCCATTCCGATTTTAAAGAAAAATTCATCAAAGCCGAAGTCATTCCTTGGCAGAAATTGGTGGAAGCGGGAAGCTGGCAAAAAGCCAGAGAAAGGGGTTGGATAAAAACTTGTGGCCGAGATTACATAGTGCAGGATGGCGATGTGATAGAATTCAAAATATAAAAATTTTATGAAATAAAATTTTGGGTTTCTCCCGTGTAGGAAAACAGATCGCTGAAGGCGACCGCTAGAAGAGAAGAGTCGGGGGAAACCTTGTGATCGTTATGAGGTATTACGAATTAACCATCATCACCACAAAAGATCTGCCCCCGCTGCCGATTCAACCCGTTAAGGAGCAAAGAGGTCCCAATTTTATAACTTTGGAGTTTTATGCAGAACCAGGAAAAATATCGGAATTAAAAAAAGATCTTAAAGTCAATTCTTTAAGATACATGCTTCTGGTTAAAGAACCAAAAAGGGAGGCAAAACCAAGAAGAAGACCGCCAATCGAAACCTCTCCCACTTTTCAAAAAAAAGTGGAGAAAAAGGTCGACTTAAAAGAAATTGATAAAAAAATTGAAGAAATGCTTAAAGAATAAATACTATGAATTTAAACAAAGTAATCATTATTGGAAATTTGGCAGCCGATCCCGAATTAAAAAGCACCCCCACGGGACAATCGGTTTGTAATTTCCGAGTAGCCACCAATAGAATTTGGACCGATAAAAAAAGCTCGCAGCAACAGAAGGAAACCGAATTTCATACGGTGGTCGCGTGGGGAAAACTAGCGGAAATCGCCTCCCAATTCCTTAAAAAAGGATCTCTGGCAATGGTCGAAGGAAGATTAAGAACCAGATCTTGGGAGGATCAATCTGGCCAAAAACGCTTTCGAACGGAAATAGTCGCCCAAAACCTGCAATTGGGGCCGAGAGGAGTAAAAACTTCCTCCGCGCCGTCGAATTCCCAAGAACAAAACCAAAATCACGAAGATATACCGATAATTGAGGAAGATAAAGGAGATGAAGAGATTGATGTAAAAGACATCCCATTTTAAATATGACCGATTGTTTTTTCTGCAAAAAGAATATTCAAGAAATTGATTTCAAAAACACGGCGCAGCTTAAACGCTTCATTTCTGGCTTAGGTAAAATCCGACCCAGAAAAAAAACCGGCCTCTGTGCTAAACACCAGAGACGGTTATCTAAAGCTATCAAGAGAGCCAGACATTTAGGCCTTCTCTCCGCTACCAGCAAGTAAGGTCTTTTTTATCTGCTCTGCTATTTTCGGATTTTCCTTGAGGAATTTTCTAGCCCCTTCAAGACCTTGTCCCAATTTTGTGTTTTCATACTGGAACCAGCTTCCGGTCTTTTTTATTACTCCCTCTTTCAACCCCAAATTCACCAAATCGGCAAAATACGAAATGCCTTCATTATAATAAATATCGAACTCGGCTATCTTGAATGGAGGAGCCACTTTGTTTTTTACGATTTTGGCTTTAACTCTGGAGCCTATGATATTTTCCCCCTGCTTGATTTGAGCGATTCTTCTCAAATCAATTCTGACGGAAGCGTAAAATTTCAAAGCTAAACCGCCGGGCGTAGTCTCCGGATTACCGAACATCACTCCTATTTTCATTCTGGTTTGGTTCAGGAACACAACGGAGGTTTTGGTTTGAGCCACGATGCCTGTCAGCTTTCTCAAAGCCTGAGACATCAGCCTCGCCTGAAGACCTATGAACTGATCTCCCATCTCTCCGGCGATTTCCGATTTGGGAGTCAAAGCCGCCACCGAATCGATTACAATAACGTCTACCTTGCCAGACCTAACCAAAGTTTCCACAATTTGTAGGGCTTGCTCGCCCGAATCCGGCTGAGAAATAAGGAGGTCTTCTATTTTCACTCCGATTCTCCTGGCGTAATCCGGGTCCAAGGCGTGTTCCGCGTCAACGAAAGCCGCCACGCCGCCTCTTTTTTGAGCTTCAGCACAAATATGCAAAGCCAAAGTTGACTTGCCCGAAGCTTCGGGGCCGTAAATCTCAATAACTCTTCCTCGGGGAATGCCACCTACCCCCAAGGCCAAATCCAAAGAAATAGACCCTGTCGGAATAACATCAACGTCAACCGCCCTCACCTCATTTAACTTCATGATGGCGCCTTCTCCAAATCTTTGCTTGATTTCGGCTATCGCCTCCTGTAAATCTCCTGATTCTGGTTTTGATTTTTTTTGCTTAGCCATAAACTTATTATATCAAAATAACAAATTACAAACCACAAATTACAAACTGTTGGGAATTTTGGTCATTTGGTCATTGCTGGTGGTTTAGGATTTGCGATTTGGGATTTTAATATCTTTACACTTTCTTCCACCCTTCCTCGTCTTCCTCACCAGCAGTAGGAACCAAAATCTCTCTCGGCTTGGCTCCCTCGCCGGGGCCCACTATCCCTCTTTCTTCTAGCATATCAATCAATCTAGCGGCTCTAGCATAACCCACCCTTAATCTCCTTTGCAAAAGAGAGGCTGAAGCCTTTTTGGCTTCGATCACCACTCTTTGAGCTTCTCCCAAGAGAGGATCTTCTCCCTCTCCCCAAAAATCGCTGGGCCCAGAATCTTCCAGGGTTTTCTCTATGCTTTCTGAAAGATTGGCAACCAATTCCTCCGGCTTTTTATAATCTTTTTCATCTGCTTTAATGTACTTTACCACCTTTCTCACTTCTTTGTCAGAAACAAAAACTCCTTGAATTCTTTTGGGCTTGGAAATTTCGGCTGAAATGAAAAGCATATCTCCCGATCCCAAGAGTTTTTCGGCTCCCGAGGTATCCAAAACTGTTCGAGAATCCACCTGAGAAGCAACCTGAAAAGTAATTCTGGAGGTAATGTTGGCTTTGATCAAGCCCGTAATCACTTCCACCGACGGCCTTTGGGTGGCTACAATCAAGTGAATGCCCACGGCTCTGGCCATTTGAGCCAGCCTGACAATACCAGCTTCCATTTCCCTGCCCCTCGCAGCCATCAAATCCGCCAGCTCGTCGATTATTAAAACTATATAGGGCATGGGCTCCAAATTTTGGGAGACCATTTTTTCGTTGTAGCTTGTAATATCTCTCGATTTGTTTTGAGACAAAATATCAAATCTTCTTTCCATTTCCCCGATCAGCCATTTCAAAGCATTGACTGATTTTTGGGCATCGTAAATAATCGGGGTCAAAAGGTGGGGAAGGTCGTTGTAAACGGGGAATTCCACTCTCTTGGGATCGATGAGAATCAACTGAAGGATTTCGGGAGAATTTTGATAGAGAAGGCTTAAAATAATGCTGTTCAAACAGATGGTTTTGCCGGTGCCCGTGGAGCCCGCTACCAAAAGATGGGGCATTTTGGCCAAATCGGCAAAAACCGCGTTACCAGAAACATCCCTTCCCAAAGCTAAGGTTAAATTGGAAATTGAGTTTTGAAAGCTCGGATGCTCAATTAAGTTCCGCAGGCGGACCTGGGTCCTTGTTTTATTGGGAACCTCAATCCCCACCAGAGGTCTTCCGGGAATCGGCGCCTCAATCCTGATGGGATGAGCGGCCAAAGCTAAGGCTAGGTCGTTGCTCAAGGTGGTAATCTTTGAAAGTTTAACCCCTTCTGCCGGCTTCAAAGTATATTGGGTTACCGTGGGGCCAATATTCACCTCCGACATCTCCACTTGAATGCCGAAGTTTTGTAGAGTCCTTTTAATAATGGCCCCGTTGACCCTGATGTCTCCTGCCGCGGGCACTCCCCTGTCAGACTCAAGCAAATCGACCGGGGGCAAGTGAAAATCTTTTTTGGCAAAAGACGCCGTGGGATGAGTTTCTATGGAAGAACTTTTGATTTCCGGGGCAGGAGAAGTTTTAATTGCTTCCGAATCAATCTGAGGCTCTATGGGCTTAACCTTAAACTTGGGCCCGAAAATTCTTTTAATCAAGGGGGGTCTTTCCTTGCCGGATGTCTTTATCTTTATTTCTTTTTGTTTGGGCGAAGGACGGTACAAAAATTGCCATAAAATGACAGCTCCCGTTGCTGCCAGAGCACCGAAAATAATCTGGGTGGCCAATTTGCCGAAAATCTTCAGCAGGGGCCAGGTAGCCAAATAACCCATCCAGCCGCCCTGTTTGACATCTTCTCCCAATACCTCAAAAATTCCGCTCGCTCCCAGCACTAAAAGAAAGGTGGCCAAAATCACCGGCCATTTATTCTTGTCTTTCAGTCCGAAGAAGGCTATTCCTGCTAGAATCAAAAACAGGGGTAGCAAGAAAACTGCTTTCCCCACCAAAAGATTGAATCCTTTCATGAAAAACCTGCCGCCCTCCCCCGCTAAATCAAAAAAAGAAAGAATGGTTATTACGGCCACCAAAAACATTGCCACTCCCCAAATCAGGCGCTTTATTTCCTCTGGCAGGGAAAATCGGCTCGGTTTTTTCTCTTTAATCAGCTTATTTTTCCTTTTGGACTTCTTATTCCTGGCCATCTTTATTTATTATATCACCTCTCCTATATTTCCTGAAGCTCAAAGTTACATTTGGTTGCTCGGCTTAGCCGAGCAACCAACCGAACAACCAAATAAGTGCCTTATTTCTTTTTCTGGAAGCCGGTGCCGGCTGGTATCAGTTTTCCAATAATAACGTTCTCTTTCAGGCCTCTCAACCTGTCTTCTCTCCCCTCAATAGCCGCCTTGATGAGAACTCGGGAAGTTTCCTGAAAAGAAGCGGCCGATAAAAAGCTGTCAGTAGTTAAAGCCACCTTGGAAATACCCAACAAAAGCGGCTGGAAAGTTATGGGCTTCTTTTTCTCCTTCTTTAATCTGGCATTCTCTTCTTTAACTCTGGACAGCTCCACCACCTCACCACCGTTGAAAAAGCTGTCCCCTCCATCTTTAATTCTTACTCGGGAAAACATCTGGCGGATTATCACCTCCAGATGCTTGTCATGAATTACCGCTCCCTGCGAAATATATATACCCTGGATCTGGTTCAGCATATATTGCTGAACCTCTTCTTTTGAAACTTGGCGAAATAATTCCTTTAAATCCAAACTTCCTTCGCAGAGCTGCTGCCCCTTCTTTACCGTATCACCTTTCTTCACCCAGATTGCCTTCTTCGGCGGAATCTGATATTCAACTATTTCCTCTTTTTTCTTTCCTCTTGTTTTCTTATTTTCTACCGTAATAACTAGCTTGCGATCGTGAGTTATTTCCTTTACCTTACCATCTACCTGCGAAATGATTGCTTTTCCCGAAGGAGTCCTTGCCTCAAAAATTTCCTCCACCCGCGGAAGTCCCTGGGTAATATCCCCACCTTCTGCCACTCCGCCCGTATGGAAAGTGCGCATGGTCAGCTGGGTTCCCGGCTCACCAATGGCTTGGGCTGCGATAACGCCGACGGCTTCCCCCAGACGAACCAACTGATTCCTCCCCAAATCCCAACCATAACATTTTTGGCAAATGCCGTAAGAAGTTTTGCAGTTTAAGGGAGAACGCACTCTCACCTTGTCAATGCCAGCTGCTATGATGGCGGCGGCTTTATCTTCGTCAATTATGTCTCCCTTTTTAACCACCTTGTTGCTTTCAGCCGACACTCGACCCATAATTTTGTATAAAAAGTTTTGTCCCAGTCTGTCGGCATCTTCTTTACTAATGGTAATTCCCTCGTTGTCTTGGCAGTCCTCTTCCGTCACCACTGAATCGTGGCTGACGTCTATAAGACGACGGGTCAAATATCCCGCAGCCGAAGTCCTCAGAGCGGTATCCGCTGTTCCCTTTCTGGCTCCGTGCGTGGAAATGAAGTACTCCAAAACATCAAACCCTTCTTTAAAGGAACTTTTTACGGGCAATTCTAGAATTTCGCCTGCGGGGTTGGTCACCAAGCCCTTCATTCCCATCATCTGGACCACCTGAGACCAAGTACCCCTGGCTCCGGATTCGATAATGGCTTTGACCGGCCCCAAAGGAGGCAGGGTTGCATGAACTTCCTTTTCCACCTCGGCTTTGGTCTTCTGCCAAGTTTCAATCGCTTTGGCCACCTTTTCTTCTTTGGAAAGAAAGCCTTTTTTGTAGTGGTTGTCGATGGTTCCGATGACTTCTTGGGAGTCGGCAATCAGTTTCTTTTTTGCCTCCGGAATCACCAAATCGTCCATACCCCAAGTAATCCCAGAAATAGTAGAATATTCGAAACCCAAATTCTTAATTTTGTCCAGGGTCTCCTCCACGGTTTCTTTGTCATATTTTTTTATAAAGTCGGCGGTTAGTTTTTCCAGGCGCTTGGAATTCATCTCTTCGTTTTGGAAAGGATAATCCTTGGGGAGAGTGTTATTAAAAAGAATCCGGCCGGTGGAAGTTTCCACGAGATCATTACCAATTTTCACTTTAATCCGAGCTCTCAAGTCCACCACATCGGTGTCTGTCGCCAGAATAGCTTCGTTTTTGGAACCGAATATTTTACCCTCTCCCTTGGCTCCCGGAGCTATTTTGGTAATCCAATAACAACCCAAAACTATATCCCTAACCGGATTCACTATGGGGCCGCCCGTCGCTGGCTTTAAAAGATTAAGCGAAGAAAGCATAATTTCCCTAGCTTCCTTTTGGGCTTCATCCGACAAAGGAACGTGGACCGCCATTTGGTCGCCATCAAAATCGGCGTTAAAAGCCTTGCAGACCAAAGGATGTATTCTAATAGACTCCCCTTCCACCAACACCGGCTGAAAGGCCTGAATGCCCAATCTGTGAAGAGTGGGGGCCCTATTCAGCAAAACCAGCTTACCTTTGACTATTTCTTCCAAAATTGCCCAAACCTCGGGAGGCGCCTCTTCTACCAACCTGGAAGCCCCTCTGACATTATAGGCCAGTTCATAATCCAAAATCTTTTTGATGACAAAGGGCTTAAAAAGCTCTAAAGCCATGGTCTTGGGAATGCCGCATTGATGAAGTCGCAGTTCCGGTCCCACCACGATTACCGACCTTCCGGAGTAGTCCACCCTCTTCCCTAAAAGGTTCTGCCTGAATCTACCCTGCTTGCCCTTAAGCATGTCGGCCAATGATTTTAAGAGCCGCTTGCCGCCGGTGGTGGCGGTTGTCACCTGTCCCTTTCTCATACCGTTGTCTATCAAAGCATCTACCGCCTCCTGAAGCATTCTTTTTTCATTCCTGACGATAACCTCTGGAGCACCAATTTCCAAAAGGTATTTCAAACGATTATTCCTGTTAATCACTCTTCTATACAAATCATTAAGGTCTGAAGAAGCATACCTGCCGCCGTCCAACTGAACCATAGGACGAAGGTCTGGAGGCAAAACAGGAAGAACGGTAAGAAACATCCACTCGGGCTTAATGCCGTTTCTCAACATTCCTTTGATTAATCTTAATCTCCTGAGAATTTTCCCTCGGTTAACGGGAGAAGCGTTTTCCGCTTCTTTTTCCAGTTGTTGGGCAACTTTCTTGAAATCGGTTTCGGCAAATATCTTTTTTAAAGTTTCGGCTCCTGTGCCGGCTTCAAAAACCTCTCCGTATTTCAAAGAAAAATCATGGTATTCCAACTCTGAAAGCACCCTTAAGGGCTTCAGAGAATTTACTTCCTCTTTGGCTTTGTCCCTCGCTTCCCTTAATTCTTTAGCGTCTCGCCTGTTTCGTGATTTCATTTTGTATTCCTTTTCAATTGCTTCCAGAATCCTCTTTTTGGCTTCTTCATCTACTTTGGTAACAATGTAGCTGGCAAAATAAATTACCTTTTCGAGCTGCTGCATGGGAATATCCAAAATCTGACCCATCCTGGAAGGGACTCCTCTTAAGAACCAAATGTGGGAGCAGGGCACGGCTAATTTAATGTGGCCCATCCTCTCACGCCTAACAGATGCCTTGGTCACTTCTACTCCGCATTTGTCGCAGACAATACCCTTGTACCTGATCTTTTTGTATTTGCCGCAGTAGCACTCGTAATCTTTTTCCGGACCGAATATTTTCTCGCAAAAGAGACCATCCTTTTCCGGCTTTTGAGTCCGATAGTTGATGGTTTCTGGTTTTGTCACCTCGCCATGAGACCAAGATAAAATTTCTTCTGGCGAAGCAAGCTTAATACGAATTGACTCTAAGTCTACTACTCGCATAGTTTAATGAACCCCCGAGGTTACTTAAAGCTTTAAGTAACCTCGGGGGTTACTTATCGTTTTTAATCTTTAGTCTTTGGTTTTTGGTCTTCCTGTTTTTTCTCCTTCACTTCTACTGCCAACCCCAGAGATTTCAATTCCGAAACCAGCAGATTGAAAGAGGCCGGCACTCTGGGATTCCTGATTTCTTCTCCCTTGAGAATGGATTCGTAGGTGGCAGCTCTTCCGGGTACATCATCCGATTTTATGGTCAGCATTTCCTGCAAAGTATGAGCTGCTCCGTATCCCTCCAAAGCCCAAACTTCCATTTCACCGAATCTCTGGCCGCCGAATTGCGCCTTCCCTCCTAAGGGCTGCTGGGTAATTAAAGAATAAGGGCCGATGGACCTCATATGGATTTTGTCTTCCACCATGTGAATCAGCTTCATCATGTAAATTTGGCCGATGGTGATTCTTTCCGGGAATGGAAGCCCGGTTCTGCCGTCGTACAAAACGGTCTTTCCGTCTTCCGGTAGGCCGGCCTTTTTCAGCTCTTCTTTGATATCTGATTCTTCGGCTCCCGAAAGAGCGGGGGAAGCTGCGTGGTATCCGAGCTTTTGGGCAGCCCACCCCAAATGAGTTTCCAAAATCTGACCGATATTCATTCGGGAAGCCACTGACAAAGGATTGATAATAATATCCACTGGCGTGCCATCAGCGGTAAAAGGCATTTCTTCTTCTGGCAAAACCTTGGAAATTACTCCTTTGTTGCCGTGGCGCCCGGCCAGCTTGTCGCCGGCGGTAATCCTTCTTAGCTGGGCCACCTCCACTTGAATTCTCTTAATAATGCCGGGTTCCAGCTTGTGACCCAGTTCCCTGGAAAATACCTTTACTCCCACCACCCTGCCTCTTTTGCCGTGCTCCATCAAAAGAGAAGTGTCTTTCACCTCCCTGGCCTTTTCTCCGAAAATGGCCCTAAGAAGTCTTTCTTCTGCGGTAAGGTCGGCTTCTCCTTTTGGCGAAATCTTACCTACCAAAATATCGTTGGGGCCTACTTCCGCTCCAATTCTGACAATACCCTCTTCGTCTAAATCTTTCAGTTTGTCCTCCCCCACATTGGGAATGTCGGCTGTGGTAACTTCTGGCCCCAATTTGGTTTCCCTAACATCGCAGGAGAATTCTTCTATATGTATGGAAGTGTAATAATCTTCTTTGACCAACTTTTCTGAAATTATGATGGCGTCTTCAAAATTGCCTCCCCGCCAGGGCATGAAAGCCACCAGAACATTGCGCCCCAAAGCCAAATACCCCTTGTCAATGGCTCCACCGTCGGCTATCACCTCTCCCTTCTTCACCTTCTGTCCCACATTAACGATAGGTCTTTGATGAAAACAAGTATATTGGTTGGTACGAATGAAAGTTTTCAAATGATATGTTTTGGACGTGCGACGTCCGCGGGGTGTCGCGCTTCCCGTAATAACAATGTGATTAGCATCGACTTCGGTTACCTCCCCATCAGCTTCAGCAATCACTTCCTGTCCCGAATCTCTAGCCACTCTTTCTTCCACCCCGGACATAACCAAAGGAGCCTCGGGCTTTACTAAAGGAACCGCCTGTCTCTGCATATTGGATCCCATGAGAGCGCGGTTAGCGTCGTCATTTCTCAAAAAGGGAATGCAGGAAGTAGCCAGAGAAATGCACTGCTCCGAAGAAACATCGATATAGTGTATTTTATCCCTATCGATAATCCCGGGCTCTCCTTTTATTCTGGCTTCCACTTTTGAAGGAATAATTTTATTCTTGTCGTCCAGAGGGGTTCCGCCGTGGGCAATGTTGTATCTTTCCTCTTCGTAGGCGTTAAGATAATCCACTTTAGAAGTCACTTTCCCTTTTTCAACCTTGAAATACGGAGTTTCAATAAAGCCGTAAGGATTAATGCGGGCATAGCCTGCCAAATGGCCCACCAAACCGATGTTGGGACCTTCCGGAGTTTGAATGGGGCAAATCCTGCCGTAATGCGAAGGTTGGACGTCCCTCACTTCAAAACCGGCCCGCTCGCGGGTCAACCCTCCGGGACCCGTAGCTGACAATCTTCTTTTATGCTCGATTTCTGCCAAAGGATTTTCATTGTCCATAAACTGACACATCTGAGAAGAAGTAAAAAACTCCTTTACCACTGCCATAACGGGTCTAGGATTTATCAACTGGGAGGGAGTCAGGGTATACACATCTAGGGTGGACATCTTGTCTTTGATGATTCTTTCCATGCGCATCAATCCCACCCTTATTCTGTTTTGCAAGAGTTCTGAAAAAGTCCTAACCCTTCTATTTCCCAGGTGATCGATTTGATCGGGCTGCGCCCCCGGCGTATTGTTAAGCCGAATGATTTCTCTGATAACTTCAACCACATCTTCTGGCTTCAAAACCCTATCTTCAATAGAAATTTCTTCTCGTTGGTTGCTCGGCTTAGCCGAGCAACTAGTTGCTCGGCTAAGCCGAGCAACCTCTGGCAGGCGCTGCCAGGTTTTCCAGCGTCCGACTTTTGACAAATCGTACCTCTCAAAATTGAAAAACATATTCCTGATTAATTCTCCGGCTGAATCTGGGGTGGCCAGATCTCCAGGTCTTAATCTTCGGTAAATCTCCACCATGGCCTCACCCTGATCTTTGGCAGTATCTCTCTTAAGGGTCTCTTCAATATATTTCATTTCTCCAACATCAACATCAGCAAATAACTTCTTTATTTCATTATTTAGATTTTGGGGTTTTTCACCACCGACGCCAAATGCCTTTAGAAGGGTGGTAGCTGCAACTTTTCTCTTTCTATCTATTTTGACTCCAATAAACCCCGAGGGTTCTGTTTCAAACTCCAACCAGGCTCCTCTATTGGGAATGATTTTGGCTCCGAAATAATTTTTTCCGGCAACGGTTCTCGCCGTGAAAAAGGCGCCGGGAGAACGAATCAGCTGGGCGATAGCCACTCTTTCCACGCCGTTGCAAATAAAAGTACCCCTTTCTGTCATCAAGGGGAAATCAGCCAAGAAGACTTCTTGTTCTTTAATCTCTTTGGTTTTTAGATTGACGAGCTTGGTCTTTACCCGCAAGGCGGCTTCATAAGAGTCATTATTCTGCTTTGCCTCCAAGTCGGTCTTGTACTTTGGTTCGTCCAACTTGTAATCCAAAAACCAGAGCTCCAGCTCTTTTCCCGTATAATCCCGGATGGGAGATATCTCGGAAAACAGCTCCTTTAAATCCCTCTGCCAAAAGTTATCCCAAGCTTCTTTCTGAATGGTCAGTAAATATGGATAAGGGAGGTGAACCTTGGATTTGCCGAAGTTTTTTATTCGCATGGGAACATACAAAACTAACCCTAATTACTTTAGGGTCAAAATTTCCATTTAAAATTTAATAAAAAAAGGGCTCAAGTATAAAATGAGTTTACAATATGAAAATTGCGATACAAATACTATTATACTTGTCCTTGCCAATGTGTCAAGTGTATGCCAAAAAATTCTAAATTCTAAATCACAAATCCCAAAAAATCATAATCGTTTGGAATATTAGAATTTGGGATTTCGGATTTATAATTTTCTGAAATTGTGGCTTTACCAGCTACTCTTCGGCTTCCTCTTCTTCTGCTGCCGCTCTTAGATTTTCCAATTTCTGAATGACATCCTGGTTGCCGGGATTAAGCTCCAGCACTCTCTCGAATTCTTCAATCGCTTTCCGGGTCTGGCCTTGAGCTGAATAAGCCACCCCCAAAGAATAGTGAGCATTGGAATGATTGGGCACCAACATGATTACCTGTTGGAACTGCCTAATGGCTTCATCTATTCGATCGTTGTTAAAATAGAGGCGCCCCAACTGAAACCTTGCTTCTACGTTGAGAGGGGTTTGCATTAACAGCCCTTCCAGTTTAGCAATGGCCTCCTCCAAAACACCTTCTCTTTCCGAAAGTAGGGCTTCTTGAATTATTGCATCGGAATAGTCTGATTTTTTCTCGAGGGCTTTCTGGAAATATTCTTTAGCCTTTTGGTTGTCTCCCGTGGCTAAATAAAGCTTGCCCAGTTCGGTATAAAGGACGGCGTTTGTTGGCTCCAGCTTAATTGCTTCCTCAAAAGACCTTATCCCCCAGTCGATAGCTCCCTGGGCCATTCCGCTGATTTCTCTGTAAATTACTCCTAAGTTTTCCCAATTTTGGACCACGTTGGGCTGCAACTCAACGGCTTCCCGAGCTTGGGCTATGGCGTTGGCCACCCTATTTTCAATCATTTTTGAGTCTCTTTCTGCTTCTGGCTTTTGTAATTCCCGTAAAGCTTCGTAAAGGTAACTTCTAGAAAGAGCCACCCTATACCTGGAAGAATAGGGATTCATGCTGACCGCCTTTTCTAGTTTTTCCAGCCTTTCCGCGCCAAGAAGCCGCAAGCCTTGGCTATAACTCGCATCGGCTAGGTAGAAATTCGCTCCGAAATAATAAAAAGCCAGAATAGCAATCCCCAGCACGATTACCGCGGTGGACAATACCAAAGAAAGTTCGGGAAAATCCTTGAAAGAAATAACCTTTTCCTTAATCGGCTTTTGCCAGCTAACTACTGCTAGCCCCAGCATCAACCAGAAAGAGAATGCCAGGGTCAGGTTCTGATAATAGACAAGTTGCGCCACCGCTAAAGCAGTAAATACCATGGAAAGTGGCAGCAACATACGATTGGCAATCAAGAAATAGCCTATCAGCAAGAACATGCCGATTATTGCTAAATAAGACAAGATTCCTAAAAATCCCATGGTTCCTAGAATTTCGGCCAAATGACTGCCGGCCCTGTCAAACCTTATCTGCCACAGCCAAGATTCGTTGATGGCGATTGGCTTGTACTTGGCAAAATCATAATGGAAGGTACCAATACCCGATCCCAAGAAGCCGGATTTTATGTTTTCGGTGCTGGCTCCAAGCCCTACCTGCCAAGACACGGGCTGGGAAAGTATTTGCTCTTGGGGCAACCCCAAATTGATCGGCTTGAAAGCTATGAAAAGAGCCGCAACTATAATCAAAAATATGGGAAGCAATAGCCGGTTAACGTTTTCCTTGAAAATCCTTTTCCACAAAGAAAGACCCAAAAATATGCCCAATGTTGCCAGCAGTACCACCCAGGCCATGGTAAAGTTAATAATCACCAAAAGCCCCAGGGAGGCTGCCAAAATCAACCAGCGCAAAACGCTCCCCTTGTTAACCAATAAAAGTCCGACTAGAAGCGTTATAACCACTGCCAAAAATATGCTTAGTCCCTCTAACGACCCTGCCACCGGATTAAACGTCATCTGCGTCATCGCTGCCGGCCAAAAGTCCCCTATTTTCTGCCACACATTGAATATCGAAAAGTAGCCAATGAGAACCACCAAACCGCTAGACCAAAGAAACAGGTTTAGAATTTTGGAAATTTGAATATTAGAATTTGTTTCGGATTTTGCGCCAACATTATTGGTGATAAGAAAATACAAAGCTCCCAGGCTCAACAAAGCAATCAAGCCGTTACTAAACCTTCCATAAAATCCATATAAACTGGAGCTTCTGTCAACTGAAAAAATGACGGACAGAACAGCCACCCCTAAAAATCCCAAAACAAAGTAATCCAAGGGGCTACACCTGAATCTTAGTTCTTTATCGTAAATGGTCATCTTGGCCAACCAGGCAAGGAACGCCAAAGAGACCAAGAAAAACAAAAGATATAGCTTTGAAAACTCAAATACCTCAAAACTTAAGGGCAGCCAGAATAAAGGCGTCAGAAAAACCAATACATATATACTGTACTTTGTGATGCTGTTGAGTATGTTGCCCATAGTTTTATTATACATTAATTAATTATTATTTGCTACTTATTATTATA
>CAYYJV010000002.1:38202-42312 GCA_964472225.1 uncultured Candidatus Saccharibacteria bacterium
TGTTGTTGAAAGGAATCTCCCCAAAATATTTAACCCCTCGGGTTAAATTAGTTAATAATGTTTTTGTAGTGGTTGAGGCGATCCAATGTATTATCGGGTTTTAGGACGATGCAGACGGCGTCGATACGGTAGGGACCTCGCCACCTTGTCCAATTTATATAACCCCGGGCGTTAAACCAGAGTTTGCGCAGTTTCGTTTTGTTCAACGAATCTTCCGGATTGCCAAAATCCAACCCTCTTTTTGTGCGCACTTCTACAAATACTAATTCATTTTTCTGCTTTGCCACTAAATCAATTTCGGCGTATTTTGTTTTAAAATTTCTCTCTAAAATCTTATATCCCCGCCCTTTCAAGTATTCCTCTGCGATATTTTCGCCAATTTGTCCCGTTTTCAAATTAAACTGCTTCATTATATGATTTCGGCCTGTACTGCAAAGCTTCGGCCATATGAGAAACTTCAATTTCGGGCGCCCCCTCCAAATCGGCAATGGTGCGGGCCACCTTTATCATCTTTAAATAACTGCGGGCCGACAACCGAAACTTAACTCCGGCTTGCTGCAAAATCTGCTCCACCTCTTTTGATAATTGGCAGTATTTTTTAATATGACTGTTTTTCATTTCGGCGTTAACATGAATTGAATCATCTTTAAATCTTTCCGCCTGCCTCTGCCTGGCCAAAACTACCCTTTTTCTGATGACGCTGGATGGCTCCAAAAACAAAGACTGCTTTTGATTTTCGGAAAGCTCATTTATCTCCACTGGCGGCACGTCAATGTGCAAATCAATTCTGTCCAACAGGGGTCCGGAAACTCTTTTTTGGTATTTTCTGATCTGGCGCGGCAAACAAGCGCAGGTCTTCTTTGGATGGTTTAAATAACCACAAGGGCAGGGATTGGCTGAAGCCACCAACATAAATCTGGCAGGATACATCACCCTTTCTTTGCTTCGGGAAATTGTCACATAGCCGTCTTCCAGGGGCTGACGCAATGCCTCCAAAACAGAACGTGGAAATTCGTTAAATTCATCGAGAAACAAAACGCCCCGATGAGCCAAGCTTATTTCGCCAGGATGTGGCCTCGTTCCCCCGCCTATCAATCCAACCGGGGAAGTCGTATGATGAGGCGAACGAAACTGCCTTATGGTTATTAATGAACCGCCTGGCGGAATGGTACCTGCTGCCGAATAGATTTTTGTTACTTCAAGCGATTCCTTTTCGTTCAAAGGCGGCAAAATGCCTGGCAGTGCCCGTGCCAGCATGGTTTTTCCCGTACCGGGACTGCCCACCATTAATATGTTATGGCTCCCGGCAGCGGCAATTTCCATCGCCCTTTTTGCCTGTTCCTGCCCTAAAATGTCTCTCATATCGAACTCTATTAAATTATCAAATGCCCCTTCTTTTGCCTTTTTGTAAACAGCTGGCGAAATACACTCTCTTCCCGCAAAATGATTTAATAGTTGCGAAAGATTCTCAACTGGATAAACTTTAATTCCCTTAATAACCGCGGCTTCGTTGGCCGAATCTTTTGGCAAGAAAACGCTCTCGAATCCCGCCTCTTTGGCAAAAAGCGCCATCAGTAGGGCGCCTTTCGTGTGCCGCAAAGAGCCATCCAAAGACAATTCACCAAAGAAAAGCGACTTTTCCGGCAGCTTGTTGTCTGTCAAAACTGATAAAATTCCCACAGCAATCGGCAAATCGTAAACCGAGCCCTCTTTGGGCACATCGGCCGGTGCCAGATTTACCGTAATTTTCTTTTGAGGAAATTCTATCTTTGAACTCAAGATGGCCGTCTTTACTCTCTCCCTGCTTTCATCCACTGCTTTGTCTGCCAAGCCCACGATATCAAACCCCGGCAGTCCCCTACCCGCCACGTTAACTTCCACGTCCACGCCGATGGTTTCCAATCCCCTATTGGCCGCTGAGTGAACTTTAATTAACATATCTTTACAAAATTTCTAATATCTAATTTCTAATTTCTAATTTCTAATAAATAACTAATGTCAAATTCCTAATGCCTAATTTTTCTGTTTTGTTTTGTCTTTTGAATAATCGAACAAAAAATTAAGTTTAATTCATTTGCTTCTCGCCATAAATTTTTAGCTTCATCCCCAAGACTCGGCTCAGCAACTGCTATCATTCTAAGCCAATGCCTTGTTTCTTTGGATTCTTTTTTGCAAATTCCTAGCTTATGCTCAAAATCTTTACGCGACTCAGCACAATCTGCTTCACAATAATTAGATCCCACCGATGTTCCAGCTCTAACTAGCTGACTTACAAGAGGAAGGTTTTCCGCTTTCTTAGGAATCTTCTTAGCAAATCTTATAATATCTTCGCCAAACTTAGCTGTACGTTCCTCTAAATTATATTTGTTATTGGTCATTTTAGAATTGGAAATTGATTAGGAATTAGGAATTAGGAATTAGGAATTAGGAATTAGGAATTTATATAATATTTATTCCCCTCCTGTTTAATTATTCCCTTTAACTGCATCATCGATAGAGTCATTCCCATTTGTCCGGCTGGCACGCCGAGGGTCCTAGCCAAATCATCTATTCCCATCGGTTCTATCTGCAGCCTTCCTAAAATTTCTCCCTCTATTCCCCGAAATTCTTCTTTCTTCTGCTGTTTAACCCCAGGGGTTAAATTATAAAAATCAAGAATATCTTTTGCCGAACCGATCGGTGTCGCCCCCTCTTTTATTAACTGCATAATTCCCTTTGAGTTTTCACTGGTGACAGGACCGGGCACTACAAATAATTTTCTTTTGAATTTTTGGGCCAAATGGGCCGTAATCAGAGAACCGCTTCTTTCTCCAGCTTCCACGATTAAGGCGGCTTTTGAGAGCCCTGCCACAATCCTGTTTCTTTGAGGGTAAGTCCAATAAGCTGGCTGGGCGTCGCCTTCGTATTCTGAAATTACCAAACCTTTGCTATTTAAAATTTCAACATATAAATCCTGCTGGTATTCAGGATGAATTCTCTCTATACCACAGGGCATAACAGCTATTGTCCTGCCGCCGACTTTCAAAGCCGCTTTGTGGCTGGCAGCGTCCACTCCATACATAAACCCGGAAACTATGGTGAGACCTTGCGCCGCCGCCTCTCCGACGATTTTCTCCACTACCTGCCTTCCGTAAGTCGTCATCCGTCTGCTTCCTACCACTGCTAAACAATTTTTAAAAATCTCAGAATCCCAACTTCCTTTGTAATACAACTGCTTTGGTGCTATTTTGCCGATTTTTTTCAACAGTTCCGGGTATTTCTTATTATCTATTGTAACTGCTTGACAAGACATAATGGCTTGCTATAATGATAATAGATTCTAGCATGCTCGTACATTACGGGCAAAGCTGGGTGTCACAGAAGAAGTTCTTGTAAAAGAGCTTCTTTTGTTTTAAAATAAATCTGTGGACCTGGGCCCGTAGTGTATATAATAACATGCTGGAATTGACACCCAGTGAAGCGAGTGTAAGTCTCGCCGGGTCCACATCAGAAAGTCTCTTAATTTTAAGGGGCTTTTGGGTTTTTAGAGTGATAGTTTCCTCGCTATCGTAAATACCCATACATTTTTCACTCCAGCTTTCCATAATACTTTGACACATTCTCTAGCCGTAGCACCAGTGGTATAAACATCATCGACCAACAAAACATTTTTACAATGTGTAACGTCGGGTATCACACAACGGAAAACACCCCTTACGTTCTCTTCTCTTTCTTTCGGTCCCAAACCGACTTGCGACCTATTATCTCTCACCTTCACCAGTAATGGTTGCTCGGCTAAGCCGAGCAACCGACTTAATTTTCGGGCGATAAGTTCGGCCTGGTTAAAGCCGCGCTCTTTTTCTTTCTTCGGCCACATGGGCACATAAGTAATGACCATGTCTGGAGGCAAATTAAATTCTATTTTCTCCAAAGCTTTCTCAACCAACTCATTAATAATGTCATAACAGCCCTCAAATTTTATCTTATGAATCGCCCTTTCAATAATTCCCTCGTATTCCCAAACGCCGGGAGTGCCTGTGAGGGGCAACTCGCTCAAAAATATTTCGCAAGCGCTGCATATATATGAACCCTCCCTGCCGCAGCCGAGGCATTTCCTCGGTATTAATATGT
>CAYYJV010000003.1:0-28799 GCA_964472225.1 uncultured Candidatus Saccharibacteria bacterium
CTAACCAATTTGAATCTCTGGTATTCCTAACATTTTCTATCCCCTCTTGAGCCAAGTAAGCTGCTTGCAGCCCATCGGAAGAAACAGAGCTAAAATCAATCGTTCTGTTAATCAAGGCAAAAGTCCCCGCCATTCCTCCGGTTATTAAAAATATGGCCATTAATACCTCAATGAGTGTAAACCCCTTATTCCACATAAATTAGGCCTGCCTTGTTGACTCTAATATTTTTTTGGGCTCCCCCACCTTCAATGGTAATTACAGCTGTAGCAGCGTCGGGGGCAAGAGTTACGCTCGGGTCGGGAGGAGAAAAAACTATAGTAAGAGGGCTGCCCGGAGAAAGCGAATCGATGTCTATATTTTCCTCCAATTCCAAAGTCTCCACATCTTCTCCCGTATCGTAATCCAAGCCGCCGTCCAAGTCGGCAAACAGAACATAGCGGTCCGGCTGAAGCAAGTTCAAATATATGCCGTATCCTCCCGGGGGCGTCTGTTCTTGAAACTCCCTGGCGGATGTCGCCATTTCCTGGGCTCTTCTTAAATCCTGAGAAAGCTTGTGAGCCGACCTCTGAAGAGCAAGATTTTTTTCTCCGGACCTGTAATTGGCCAACACCAAACCCGTCATCAGTCCGATGATAGAAATCACCACCACTAATTCAATAAGGGTGAAACCTCTGTTCATAATTTTAAATGTTAAACAATTAAATGTTTGAAAATTAACCCAATAGCTGCAAATACCATTCTATAATCGCTTCTCCCCCAAAAAGGGCGGCGAAAGTTCCGATAACCAAGAAGGGTCCAAAAGGCACTTCTGATTTTAAGGTTTTTTTGCCGGCCAAAATCAATCCTATCCCTATTATAGCACCTGTGAAAAAAGCCAAAAACAAAGCCGCCAAAACATTGGGGAATCCCAAGATTAGCCCCATTAAAAAAGCCAGCTTTACATCGCCGAGGCCCATCCATTTTCCTTTTGATGCGAGTACTATTACTGCGAAGAAACCGGAAGCAAGTATGGCGGCCAAAATAGGGTTTACAAACGTTTCAATATTCGAATATTCGAATATACCCACTGTTCGCACACAGCGAATATTCGAAATTAACGCCATAGCAATAGCCGGATAAATCACCTTGTCCGGAATAATGTAGTGCTTCAAATCATAAACAAAAATCACCACCAAAAAAGGCGTTAATAAATATGCCATGGCGTAATTATTAACGCCCGTAAAAGCGATCAAGAAAAAAATGATGCCGGTAGAAAGTTCCACTAAGGGATATTGCCAGGAGATTTTTTGCTGACAGTACCGACACCGGCCCCGCAGCCGCAAAAAGCTGAAAACAGGAATCAAATCCCCAAGGCCTAATTTATGACGGCAATGAGGGCAATACGATCTTCCCTTCCAGAAATTCTCACCTGTTTCAAGTCGGTAAATTACACAGTTCAAAAAACTCCCTATCGCTAAACCAAACAGAAAAATCATTAAATATAAAAACAGGGGCATTGCTTCATTATAACAAAAACCCCTCCCATTAGGGAGGGGTAAAAAGCATTAAAGCTATTTTTTTTTAAAATTATCCGTTAGGGAAGACAATCGGCAATAGTGCTGGGCTCTGCGGTAACCTCAAAAGTTCCGGCATGAGTGGCGGTGTAATAACCGTTGGTCTCCAAATCTGCGTAAGCGCAAAACTCCTGAGCCTCGTCTGGAGTACCGTCATTATCATCATTATCAATCCAGCCGTAAGAGCCACCGCTGGGGTCTTCAGGGGTCTTCAGCATATAACTGCCGATGGCGGGGGGATAGGTGTCCGACTCAAGATAACCTTCTTTATCCGCATAATACATCTGCATAGCGGAAACGATCTGGCGCATATCGGCCTTTCTGGCGGTGTCACGGCCGGATTTTTGCACTCCGGTCATGGAAACTAAAACGATGGTGGCTAAAATGCCGATAATGGCAATCACCACCAAAAGCTCAATCAAGGTGAAACCTCGATTCCTTTTGGTAAATATCTCTAGCATGAATTTTTAATTTTTTATTTTTAATTTTAACTTTCCGACCTTTTGATGTTTATCTACTTCTATTATACTTAGAACGAAGTCATCTTGTAAATGGGCATTAAAACAGCGGCCATTAAAAGCGCCACAATCCCTCCCAAAAAAAGCACCATTACGGGCTCCAAAATGCTCAAAAGATTGTCAATGTTTCTGTCTATCTCTTTTTGGTAAAAAACCGTAACATTCATCAAGCTCTGGTCGAGAGTACCTGTTTTTTCCCCCACCATAACCATCTGGACCAAAATTGGAGGAAAAAGATCGGGATATCGCTCCAACTGCTTGGAAATCCTCCCTCCCTTTCTGACCTCGTCCCTGACATCCAAAACAGCCTCCTTGTAAAGTTGATTGCCCATGATTTCAGAAGTGATTTCCAAAGATTGAGAAATAGGCAGACCTCCTTTTACCAAAGTAGAAAGGTTTTCAGAAAAGCGAGAAATGTAAATCATTTTCAAAAATGAAGCGATGAGAGGTAGGCGCAGCAAGATCTTGTCCCAAGCTTTTTTGCCGGCGGGAGTCTTGATGTATCTGAAAAATAAAACCGCGAGGGCCGCCAAAAGCAACAGCATCACCCAACCAAACTTCCTGGCAAAAGCTGAAAATACAAGCACAACTTTCGTTAAAAGGGGCAACTCCTGCTGGGTGGCTTCGAAAACCGTACTTAACTGGGGGATGACAAAATAGACCAACATAACGATAACTCCCACCACCACCATCAAAACCAAAGCAGGATAAATCATGGCTCCCTTGATCTTGGAAGAAAGAAAATATTCTCTTTCCAAATGGTCTGCCAAATATTCCAGGCTTTCGGAAAGGGTTCCGGAAGCTTCTCCCGATTTAACCATACTGATATAAAAAGAAGAAAAGAGCTTGGGATAATGGGAAAGGGCTTGAGAAAAAGGAGTTCCTCCTTCCACCTCCTGGGAAATGGCTGTAATTTTTTCCGCGAAGCTGCGATTCTTTGTTTGCCCCGACAGGGTCTGCAAGGCCTGAAGCAGGGGTATTCTGGATTTGAACATCAAAGAAAGCTGACGGGAAAAATTCACTATGTCTTTTTTGGAAATTCCTTCAAACAGCCTTATTTTCTTGGCATAAAAGGGGACTCTCTCCGCTTCTTCCAGCATGGTAATCACCAAGCCGTACCTCTGCAAAAGATTTAAAGCCGCTTCCTTGGAAGAAGCCTGAACTTGCCCGGTTTGGACTTCCCCCTTCTTGGTCCTGGCCTGATAGGTAAACTTCATTTCATTTTCTAATTAGCATCTTTAATTCGAGAGGATTCAGGGAATAGCTCAAGGCGTTTTCCAGGGAAATTTCCTTCCTTTTCACCAAAAGAGCCAAAGCCCGGTTTAAGGAAATCATTCCGGCTTCCGCCGAAGTCTCAATCACCAAAGGCAATTCATGAATTTTATTCTCCCTGATTAAGTTGGCTATGGCCGGAGTGGAAAGCATTATCTCGCAAGCTGGAATCATTCCGCCTTGAATGCGGGGAATTAATCTCTGGGAAATAATTCCCAAAAGGGAACCCGACAACTGGGCGCGGATCTGATTTTGCTGCTCCGGGGGAAAACTGTCCACTATCCTGTGAATGCTCTGGCTGGCGGAATTGGTGTGCAGGGTGGCAAAAACCAAGTGTCCGGTTTCGGCGGCGGTAATGGCAGTGGCCATGGTTTCCGGATCCCTCATCTCCCCTACCATAATGACGTCCGGATCCTGACGGAAAGTGGAACGAAGAGCTCGGGCGAAACTCAAAGTGTCCTGGTAAACTTCTCTCTGATCGATAATGGCCCGGTCTTCTTTGAAAACGTATTCAATAGGGTCTTCAATGGTAATGACATGGTCTGCCCTTTGGTGGTTTATCTCGTCAATCAAGGCCGCCAAGGTGGTAGACTTTCCATGGCTGGAAGGACCCGTAATCAGCACAAATCCCTGCTCTGATTTTGTAAACTCGTGCAGAATCGGCGGAAGATTAAGCTCTTCTATGGTTTTTATTTCACTGGGAATTAAACGAAGGGCGCAGGAAATGTCTCCCCTTTGTAAAAAGACGTTAACCCTAAAACGAGCTTCCCCCTCGAAGTTGTATGAAAAGTCGATTTCCTTCACCTGTAAAAATCTCTGCCATTGATCTTCTGCCATCAAGACCTTGGCCAAGCCTTCCGTATCCTGGGAAGTGAGCTGCTTTTTTTTGACCAAGGGCACCAAGCTTCCTCCGATTCTCAGTACCGGCGGGTGGCCGGGAGAAAAATGGAGATCGGAGGCCTGCTCTTTGACGGTGATTGATAAAAAATCATTTAGCTTCTGCTGGTAGTTATTAGGCATGGTTTTCTATTTTATGATTTTTTTAATTTCTTCCACTATTTCCGTAGGAGTGTAATGGGCTTTAATCAAATATTTTACGGCTCCCATTTTCAGGCCTTTGTCCACCTCGTTTTTTTGGCCGAGATTCGAAAGAATGACGACTTTCAGGCCGTTTAAGTTCTTGTCTGCCTTAATCTTTTCCATAATTTCCCAGCCGTCGAAATGAGGCAAAACGATGTCCAAAACCAACAAGTCGGGTTTTGCTTCCTTTAATACCGGTAAAACCTGATCTCCCGAATCCACCACCTCTACTTTAAAGCCGGTTTCTTTCAGTTTGGTTTTGTAAATGTCGATCAAAAAGGGATCGTCTTCGACTAATAATATTTTTTTCATAGTTTTTAAACCACTAGGGTTTAGGGTGTAGCTATTGGCTATACCCTAATCATTAATGGCTAGCTTATTATTTCTCTTCAGCTACTCTCAATACCTCCTCTATTGAGGTAACTCCCTCCAAGACCTTTAAAAGACCGTCCTGCTTCATGGTGATCATGCCTTGACGCTTCGCTTCTTGCTCGATTTTCACTTCTGAGGGTTCTTTCTGAATTATTTCCGAAAGTTGAGGAGTCATTTCCAATATCTCAAAAACAGCCACTCTGCCAGAATACCCCTCGCCGTTGCACTTTTTGCATCCCTGGGGCTTATATATCTTCAACTTTGGGGGGATTTTCGCTTCCTTAACGTCTTTCAAGCCGCTAATTATCATATCTCTGACCTTGGGATTGGGATCCACTTTCTTCTTGCATTCCGGGCAAAGAACCCTGACCAACCTCTGAGCCAAAGCAATACTCAAGCTGGAGGGAATCAAAAAAGGAGCCACGCCTAAATTTATCATTCTGGGAATAACTCCCAAAGCGTCATTGGTGTGCAGGGTGGAAAGAACAATGTGTCCCGTGAGAGCGGCATGAGTCGCCAAAGAAGCTGTTTCTTCGTCCCTAATCTCCCCCACCATGATAATATCAGGGTCCTGCCTCAGCATGTGGCGAAGACCCGAAGCGAAATTGTACCCTATTTCAGATCTTACCTGTGACTGATTAACCCCCTCCATAAAGTATTCCACAGGGTCTTCCAAGGTTACAATATTCACTCCTTCTTTGTTCAAAAGATTCAAAATAGCGTAAAGGGTGGTGGTTTTACCAGAACCAGTGGGACCGGTAGCCAAAATTAAGCCGTAGGGATTTTTAACGGCTTTGCTCACCACTTGGTAGTTTCTTCCTTTCAAACCGAGATCTTCGAATTTCTTCACCCCCTCCGAAGGATCAAGCACCCGCAGCACAACTTTCTCTCCGAGAGTGGTGGGGAAGGTGGAAACCCTGAAATCGATATATTTTCCTCCCATTTTTGTGGTAAACCTACCGTCCTGAGGAATCCTGGTTTCGTCGATTTTCAAATTGGACAGAATCTTGATTCTTGCCACCACCGCGGGATGAATTTTTAAAGGAAGGAACAGATTGGCATGCAGTATTCCGTCCACCCTAAATCTAACCTTCAATTCCTTGCGAGTGGGCTCGATATGAATATCCGAAGCTCTCCCCTCCACGGCATGCCGCAAAATGACGGCCACCACCTTTGTAACCGGGGCTTCTTCTGCCATCCTTTCGAATTCTGCCTTTTCCGTGGGAAAACGTTTCTTGTCTTCCTCCGTCTTAATTTCAAGCTCCAATTCCTCAAGGGCTCTTTTTACCTCTTTTTTGAGAGTTCTATACTGCTTGAAAAGGTTGTCAAATGTGGTGGGAGTAATCAGAAAAACCTTATAATTAAACTTTCCCTGCCGGGACAGAAACTTCAATGCTTCCTGGGTTTGCAAATTCTCCGGATAAACCATTCCAACCTCCAGGGTATTGTCCTTCTTGGCTAAGGGAATCATCTTGTAATACTTGGCGGATTCATGAGGTATCAGCTCCAAAATCTTAAGGGGAACCTCTTCTGGAACTACTTTTTTCAAAGGAATTTTCAAATTCTCGCTTTTAAGCTCGAACAAAAAGCCTTCGGGAACCAAGCCTTTTTCCAAAATGACCTCCTCTTCCTTTTTCCCCGAAACTTTTGCCTCGTACTCCAAAGAGGCTGCCTTCTTTTTGTCAATTATTTCTTTTTTGACTAAGTATTGAACTAAAGTCATATTAATAAAATCATATTAATACGGTTTAATACGGTACGAATGGGTTTTCTCGGCCTATTTCATCTTCGTAAGACGGGGCTTCCTCAAAAAGACTGAGATTTTGCAATTTCGGGTCTTCCAATAACTGCCAGTTAATTTCGGGTTTTTTGAAGGCGGGATAAGCAGCGGTTCCTTTTGAAATGGGAATTTGCACCTCTTCCCTCAAAAATCCCCACCAGAGCAACAAGATAATCAAAACAATTACCAACCCAAAAATCGCCATCAGGTATTTTTGTTTCCTGCGTGCGAACAGTGGGCTTTTTTCTTGGGTAATAGTAATTGGCATAGTTAGTAACTGTAGGTTTTAATGCCGACTTCAAAAGAAAACGGCTCTTCTAAATCCTTGGGGGCGGAAAACATTATTTTTTGCACCTGAATCAATTTGGCTGATTTTTCGATAGCGGAAAGAAAATTTTTAAAGTCGGGGTAAAAGCCGGACAAGGTAAGACCGAGATAAATTTCTCTTATTTTAGAATCCTTTTCCGGGGGCTTGATTCCTCCCAGCCCTATTTTTTCCAGCAAAAGACCTGCTTGAGAAGCGGTTTGCTGAACGTAGTCAAACAAAGAAGGAAGAGAGAGGTCTTCGGGAAGTGCGGAGTTAATCTTGGAAAGGTTCTCTCCGTATCCCTCCAACTTCCGGGAAATCTCTCTAAGCTGGGAAAAATAATCTCTCTTTGACTGAAGCTCTGTTTTTTTCTGTTCCACGATGACGTTCAGCTTCTGAAGGTCCTGGTATTGGGGCCAAAGCAAAACCACCATCAAAATCACCGCCAATACCAAAGACAAAGCTGTAATATATAATTTATTCATTTGATTCTGTCGAAGTTAAAAATATTTCCGGGGAAAGAGAAAGATTTAAGAAAAAAATCGTTTCTCCCCCTTCGCCCAAAGATATATCCGTCAACTTTACCCCCTCAATCAGATCTTCTTCCTGGAAAATATATATCTGCTGAGCCAGGGTCTCAAAATCTCTGGCCTGTCCTCCAATCTTGGCTTGAGGCGGTTCCGGACTCAAATCCAGGCTGGTAAACCAAACCTCGGGATGGGTGTTTTTTTCCAAAAATTTAAAGAACTGCGACGCCTTCGGATGCGCAGCCAAAAGCCCGGAAAAATCCTTAATTTTTTTTTGGCTGGCGAAAACTTCGCTTTCTATTTTTTTGTCTTCGGGGGTGCTGACTGCTAAAATGCGCTCCTCTAAATCATCCAGAGCAGCGGCGGATTTACCGTGAAAATAATTTAAAACAAAATAAGCTATAACTACCGCCAGCAGCAAGGCCAAAGAAAAATAGAAAAGTATTGTCTGCCACCGGGGCGTCTTTTGGGGGGGCTTGGGAATAATTGTAACCATAATTTTTAGTTAGGAAATAGTCTAGTTTAGGGGTTAGGAAGTTAGAATTTTACTAATTTCTTAACCTAACTTCCATACAGGCATCTTTACCCTAACCCAACTTCTTAATTTACTGTAGACCATACAGGGCGGCTCCCACGGCTATTGAATAAGCGGGGCCCATCTTTTTAAGATCTTTTTCCAGAATCGGGGGGTAATAAAGGTCGGAAAAGGGATCAGCCACGGACACGGGCTTGCGAAGGTTTTCAGAAAAGTATTCAACCAAACCCGGCAGCAAAGCTGAACCCCCCGCTAGAATTATTTTCTGAGCCTCTTTCCTTTCCGATTGAAAATAACTTTGGGTAATCTTTTTTATCTCTTCCAGAATTAAATCTACCAAAGGCAAAAGAGATTCCCGGGGACTTCTCTCGCCGGGGTTTAAACCCTGCTTTCTTTTCATTTCTTCTGCCCTAGGATAATCCACGTGAAATCCCTTGGAAATTACATTGGTAAAATCGTTACCCGCCGTATCGAAACTATGAGAAATTCTCAAGACTCCCTTATCTATAATACTAATGGTGGTGCTTCTGGCCCCAATATCTATTAAGATCAGAGGGTCCTTTTTCTCTTTTACCGCGGCCCTGACTAGACTGAAAACCTCCGCCTCCAGAGAAAGAAGTTCCAACTGGGAGCTCTGGGCAATCTCCTGATATTGATTAATAATCTCGTTGGGGACCGCAACCAACAAGACCTTGAAGGGAGATCTTTGGCGCGAAGCGTTATCTCCCTCGATAATCTGCCAATCCAGGGTAATTTCAGAAAGAGGCAGGGGAATATGCTGACGAGCCTGAAATTGCACCGCCTGGGGAAGTTCTTCTTTTGTCATGGGAGGAAGCTCTAAGGTGGTGAAAAAAGTAGAAAAATCGGGAATGGCAAAATAGGATTTTCTGCTCTTCATCCCGGCTTCTTTGACTATTCCCTTGATTGCTCTAATAACGTCCTGAGTGGAAACGGTCAAAGTGCTCTTCTCAAAAGTCCGGAAGGGATTTTCATAAAGAGACGCTGCTTGCATTTCTCCGTAATTATCAAGTTTCCTTCTCTTGCCAGCCCGGGACAATTCCACAATTTTAATGGATGAGGTGCCAATGTCCACTCCTAAAAAACTTTTGGGAGCCGCTTTAAAAGGATTCCAAATCATACCTACCCCTATTATACCACTCTTAAGAACAAAATGACATGTGGATATCTAAGGTTATTATACAATAATAATTAAGCTAAAACAAAAAAACCGAGGCTGAACCTCGATTATCTTTGGCGGCGGGGGTGAGACTCGAACTCACAAGCCCCCGAAGGGGCCCCAGTTTTCAAGACTGGTGCCTTAGCCAATTCAGCGCACCCCGCCCTAAAATTAGAAGAATTTGATTGATTTACAACATCGATCAGAATAAATTTTAGGGGTCCCCAAACTTTGTTTGGGGAGAAGCGGCATCGTGCCGAGCGAGGCTTCTCGCAATCGCGTAAGCGATTCGAGGGCCGGGCGAGGCGCGGATGACGCGTGCGGAGGAGGTGGGACTCGAACCCACAAACGGCTTTTTAGACCGTTAAAGTTTAGCAAACTTTTGCCCTAACCAATTAGGCGACTCCTCCGAAAGTAATTCTATATTACCATAATTCCCAAAAAACTCAACTTTTTTACAACCGTAAACCACTAAAGCACACCAAAGGTAATAATTACACACCTGTCGTATTATTACCAGAGTTATATCTTAAAAATATTTCTAAAAAAGGATTCGTTTTCTAATTTAGTTACCTCCAAAACCTGAATTTGTTTTTTATTTGCTCCCAAAAATTCTCTAAGAAGCGCTATTTCTTCTTGGCAGGGATAAGGAATAATCCAAATGCTTTGCTGAAGACGATAAAATCCAAATTCTTTTAATTTTCTTCTGAAAATATCTCTGATTAATCTAGAAGTATTGGGTATATCAAAAATAACTACCCGCCATTTTTTATCCCATTTTTTAGGTTTCTCAATTTCTAAATCGTCTATTTGATATTTACTGGCTCGTTTTTTGCCTTCGTCGGTTAAAGAAATCACTACGTCGCGCCCTTCTCTTTTTATCTCAATTAATCCTCTCTTTTTTAAATAATTAAAAGTGTAAGTAGCTTTTTTTCTTTTTAGTTTCCTAAGCCGGGCAATATTTTTTGTTAAATTTAAAGCAAAATAAGGTGAAGAAGCGGCAATGTAAACTGCTCCAGCTAAAAGTAAATATTTTAAAATTTCTTTTGAGTAATATTTAGTTTTTATTTTAGTAATCTTCTTCATACCATTTAATTGTTAGTAATAATTATGCATATGTGTAATTATTACTATTATAGCGATTATTAAATATTATAATAAATTATTGTAATTTGAAAAAATTTATGATATGCTTATAAAGCGTGGCGCTCGTAGTTCAATGGATAGAACGCTTCCCTGCGGAGGAAGAGGTTGCACGTTCGATTCGTGCCGAGCGCACAATATGAATTTAAACACTCCTATTGAACAACTGCCCCGGATAGGTCCTATCTATCGAAAGAAGCTCAGAAAGCTCGGCATTAAAACCGTTCAAGATCTATTGTTCCATTTTCCTCATCGTTATGAGGATTTTTCAAATGTCCTTCAAATTTCCAAAGTCAAAGCGGGACAAAGCTGCTCCATTCAAGGCAAAATTCTGGAAATTGAAAATATCAAAACCTGGAAAAGGAAGATGTTCATTACCCAAGCCCTGATAGGAGATGAAACCGGAGCCATAAAGGCAATCTGGTTCAATCAGCCGTACTTAACAAACGTTCTGAAAAAACAAGATTTGGTCTGTCTGGCGGGAAAGGCCTTGGCAGACCAAAGAGGCTTTTATCTTTCCAATCCCGCCTATGAAAAAATTTCGGAATATTCGCTGCGTGGAACAGTGGGTTATATTCGAAATTCGAATTTGACGCATACGGGTCGACTAATCCCCGTCTATCCCGAAACGGAAAAATTATCTTCCCGATGGCTGCGCAATATTTTAAAACCTCTTTTGCTGGAATTCCGGGATAAAATTCCCGAAACTCTTCCCGAAAGAATCATTAAAGAAAACGGCCTCCTGCCGATAAAGCAGGCTATTTGGCAGATTCATTTCCCGGATTCTTGGGTTATGGCCAAAAAGTCTCAAGAAAGATTTTCCTTTGAGGAATTATTCAGCATCTCCCTCTGGGCTTTGAAGGAAAGAATGAGGTTAGCACAAGAAAGAGCCTTTGCCGTCCCTATGAACCTGGATTTAATCCGAAGATTCGTGAAATCTTTGCCCTTCAAACTGACCGACGCCCAAAAAAAATCCGCCTGGGTCATTTTAAAAGACTTGGAAAAACCCAGACCTATGAACAGACTCCTCGAAGGTGAAGTGGGCTCCGGGAAAACGGTGGTGGCAACCATAGCTGCTCTCAATATAGTGAAAGCAGGACACCAGGTGGCCCTTATGGCGCCCACCGAAATTCTGGCTAAGCAGCATTTTAAAACAGTCTGGGAGCTGCTTAAAAATTTCAATGTCAACGTGGGGCTGCTGACGGGAAAAAACGACAGGTATTATTCAAAAAAGCTGAAAAACCAGGGAATAGAAATATCCAGAAAAAAACTTTTGGAAAAAACCTTGGAAGGCGCTATCGACATACTAATTGGCACTCATGCCTTAATTCAGGATCAAGTAAAATTCGGGGGGCTGGCTCTGGTTATCTTAGATGAACAGCACCGCTTCGGCGTGGAGCAACGCGCCAAACTCTGCCAGTCAACATCGAACATCGAACATCGAACAATTCCCCACTTATTATCAATGACGGCCACTCCTATCCCCCGCACCCTGGCTTTGACCTTGTACGGAGACCTGGATCTTTCTTTAATTGACGAATTGCCCAAAGGAAGGAAAAAAATAATTACGAAAATAATTGCACCGGCCGACAGGGAAAAAACCTACGACTTTATCAAAAAAGAGGCTAGAAAAGGAAGGCAGGCTTTTATCATTTGCCCGAGAATAGAAGAAGAGGGAAAGCTGGAGGTAAAAGCTGTCAAAGCCGAGTACGAAAAACTCTCAAAAGAAATATTTCCCGAGCTGAAAGTAGCCATGCTTCACGGAAAACTGTCAACCCAAGAAAAAGAAAAAATAATGCATGATTTCAAAAACAAAAAGATTGATATTCTGGTTTCCACTTCGGTGGTGGAGGTGGGAGTTGATATCCCCTCGGCCACGGTTATGGTTATTGAGGGAGCGGAAAGGTTCGGCCTGGCCCAGCTTTACCAATTCCGGGGCAGGGTCGGCAGATCGCGCCACCAGTCCTATTGTTTTTTATTCACCGATTCTCCCACAAAAAAAACTCATCAGCGCTTAAAAGCTTTGATTACCTGCGAAAATGGATTCAAATTGGCAGAAAAAGACCTACAAATCAGGGGACCAGGAGATTTTTCCGGCACCCGGCAATGGGGAATCCCGGACTTAATAATGGGTTCCTTGAAAAACATCCGTTTGGTGGAAAAAACCAGACAAGCCGCCAAAGAAATTCTGGAAGAAGATCCAAGGTTGACCTCATATCCTTATCTCAGAGAAAAGTTGGGTCGGTTCCCAGCTAAAATACATTTAGAATAAACAAGGGGGAATTTAAAAAGCGCGGATCCCATCCGCGCTTTTGCTGGCTTCCTAATCTGTAAATTTTTCGGCTAGTTTTTCATCTGCTACATAGAGGCAGATTTCTTTTGCCCCTTGCTCTGCGTAACCGAATTTATTAACCGGATTCTTGGCACGCAAGCGACGCGTTCTCTCGATCTGGTATAGACAGTAAAAAGTTCTTGATATAATAATGATTTTGGCGTACTTCCCCAACCGTATTGGGTCGTCAAGTCTTTGACAGCTTTGTGGCCCCACGGAGAGTCGAACTCCGATCGTCAGCTTGAAAAGCTGATGTCCTGGCCATTAGACGATGGGGCCACGCGTCGCTCATTTGGCGCACCGCCGCTTTTCCCCAACGAAGTTGGGGGGTCCATCTCTTTTATCTTAACTTAAATTATGATAAAAGTAAAGTATATGGAGCTTTCCAAGGTTTACGAGCCCCAAAAAGTTGAAAAAAAAATCTACCAACTCTGGCAGAGAGCTGGTTTTTTTAATCCGGATAAGCTGCCTGGTAAAAGGAAAAGGTCGTACACTATCGTCCTGCCTCCACCCAATATTACAGGTGAGCTTCATATGGGCCACGCTTTAAATACGGTGGTTCAGGATGTCCTCATCAGGAAGAAAAGAATGGAGGGGTACAAAACCCTCTGGCTGCCCGGCACCGACCACGCCGGCATTGCCACCCAGAACGTAGTCGAAAAAGAATTACGAAAAGAGGGGAAGACACGTTTTGATTTGGGCAGGGAAAAATTCATAAAAAGGGTCTGGCAATGGAAAGAAAAATACGGAAACATCATCCTTGACCAATTAAAATCAATGGGAGCCAGCTGCGATTGGTCGAGAACGCGTTTTACTATGGACAAAGAATACCAAAAAGCAGTAGAGCAAGCTTTTTTGCATTATTATAAAAAGGGTTGGATTTATAAAGGGGAGAGGGTAATCAATTGGTGCCCGCGCTGTGCCACCAGTTTATCAGACCTTGAATTAGAATATCGAGAAGAGAAATCTAGTTTATGGTATATTAAATATCCCTTGGCACAGAAATCACAAATTACAAATCACAAATCACAAATAAATTCGAAATTCCGCGATGGAATCGCGGTAGTAGTGGCTACTACTAGACCCGAAACCATGCTCGGAGATACGGCGGTAGCCGTAAATCCGAAGGACAAAAGATATAAAAATTTGGTTGGCAAAAAAGTTATCTTGCCCCTGGTGGAAAAAGAAATTCCCATTATAGCCGACAAAGCGGTGGATGCCGAATTCGGAACAGGAGCGGTAAAAATAACGCCGGCTCACGATTTGGCAGACTACGAAATAGGGTTACGCCATAATCTGGAGGTAGTTCAGGTGATCGACGAAAAAGGAAGAATGACAAAAGAGGTTCCTCTCCCCTACCGGGGACTGAAAGTTTTGGAAGCCCGAAACAAAGTGGTGGAAGATTTGAAAAAACAAGGGCTTTTAGAAAGAGCGGAAGATTACGTCCATCAAGTTCCCAAATGCTATCGTTGCCAAACCTCGGTGGAATTGATTCCATCCAAACAATGGTTTTTAAAAATGCAGGCATTGGCAAAAATGGCGATAAAAGCAGTAAAAACCGGCAAGGTGAAATTTGTCCCCAAAAGATGGGAAAGAGTATATTTTGACTGGCTGAAAAATATTAAAGACTGGTGCATTTCCCGGCAGTTGTGGTGGGGTCATAAAATCCCCCTAGAAGGAGAAAACGATGTTTTAGACACTTGGTTTTCTTCAGCCCTTTGGCCTTTTGCCACACTCGGCTGGCCAAGCGCTGCCGCTAAAACCAAAAATCAAAAAGATCCAGTATTCCGCACGGTAAAAACCCAAAACGACTTAGAAGAATTCTATCCTACCGATATTTTAAGCACGGCCAGGGATATTATCAATCTCTGGGTAGCCAGAATGATATTTTCTGGGATGGAATTTATGAAAAAAACTCCCTTCCATACCGTGTTGATTCATCCGACCGTTCTAACAAAAGAGGGAAAAAGAATGTCGAAATCATTGGGAACCGGCGTTGATCCTCAAAAACTCATCGAAAATTACGGGGCTGATGCCACCCGCTTCGGCATCGCTTACCAAATGACCGGAATTCAGGATATCCATTTCGTGGAAGATCACATCGTAATGGGCAAAAAGTTTTGCAATAAGCTTTGGAATGCCTCCCGATTTGTAATGTTACAAATCGAGAATTCGAAATTCGAAATACCCACCGTTCTCACGCAGCGAAATTTGAAACAAATTCGAAATTCTAAATCCAAAATTCTAAAGCAATTAAACAAAACCGTAAAATCAGTTAACAAAGACCTGGAAAACTACCAGTTTGGAAAAGCAGCCCACACCTTATATGATTTTTTCTGGCATGATTTTTGCGATCAATATATTGAAGAAGCAAAAAAACACCTATACAACAAATCCTACGGCCGTAGAAAATGTGGTATAGATGAAACCCGGGCTACTTTATTATATGTATTGCTGACCTCTTTAAAACTTCTGCACCCCTTTATTCCTTTTATCACTGAAGAAATTTATCAGAAACTTCCCATTAAAAATAAAAAGAAATCTCTAATGATTGAATCTTGGCCATATATTTAACCCCAGGGGTTAAACTAGCGTATGAACAACCTTTATTTCTGGTATATTCTTTTTGGCATAGCTCCCAGTATTATCTGGCTTTTAATTTTCTTGAGAAAAGACAGTCATCCCGAGTCAAATCGCATGATCCTTAAAATTTTCCTTTACGGAATCTTAGCTGCCCTACCCGCCGCCTTCATTGAGGTAGGAATTGACAAACTTCCTTTGGGGGAAATTCTTTATTTCTTAGTAGGAGTAGCCCTGGTAGAAGAAGTTTTTAAATATCTGGTAGTCAAGAAAAAAGTAGTAGGAAATCCAGAATTTGATGAACCGGTAGACGCCATGCTTTATATGATAATAGCGGCTTTGGGGTTTGCGGCAGCTGAAAATGTTTTAAATATGTTTCTTTTAAGTAAACCGCAGTATTTTCTGGAAACCTTCTTGACGGGTGGTGTTCGTTTTATAGGAGCTACTTTCTTGCACGCCCTCTGTTCAGGATTGGTGGGATACTATCTGGCCCTGTCTTTCCTCTATACAAAAAAGAGATTAAAATTAGTCACCCAGGGATTATTTTCAGCTATCCTCTTGCACGGGCTTTATGATCTTTCTATAATAAAAATAGAGGGGGATATTAAATTCATAATCCCAATCATTATTTTAATTTTCTTAGCTATCTTTATCTCCTTTGGTTTCCAAAAGGTCAAAAAATTAAAAAGTATATGTAGAACATAACTTTATGTCTTTTTTTGATAAATTAAAGGATTCGGTGGAAAAGGCGGAAGAAGAAAAAGAAGGAAAAAAAGAAAAAGCGGAAAAACCCAAAAAGAAAAAGATAAAAGAGCTGAAAGTCGAAAAAGAAAAAAAACCGAAGATTGAAAAAACCGAAATCGAACCCGAGGCCTCCTCCCTGCAAACCGGAGGGCAATTAACTCTCGACGTTTACGAAACCAAAGACAATTTCGTAATCCAATCAACGGTTGCCGGGGTAAAACCGGAAGATCTGGATATTTCCATTGAGGGAGATTTAGTTTCTATTAGGGGAACGAGGCAAAGGTCTACAGAAGAACAGGAAGAAGGAAAATATCTCTATCAGGAATGCTATTGGGGAGAGTTTTCCAGAGAAGTTATCCTTCCAGAAGAGGTCGACGCTCAGAAAGCTGAAGCCAAGATAAAAAATGGAATTTTAACTCTGAAAATCCCCAAAGCCCGCAAAACCAAAAGGAAAAAAGTCACCGTCATCTCTTCAGAATAAACAAACCTCGGAAAATAAAACAAAAAATGCCCGGGATTAACCCCGGGCATTTTTTTCGTTGGTGCCCCCGAGAGGACTTGAACCTCTACCCCTTGCGGGACATGGTCCTAAACCATGAGCGTCTGCCATTCCGCCACGGGGGCACTCCATAATTCTACCTCATTTTTTAAATTAAATCAACCGAGCGCATAAAGCTGTTATGTGCTCGGCTGATCAAAAAATGATTAAAGCAATTATCTATGCCCCAACAAGATACCTAACCAACGCCACAAGCGCTTGAGCCAACAGAACTATCGCCAATCCAACTAAAGCCCAAATCAACATTTTCCTGGCGGTACCTATTGTATTTTGGTTACCGGCGGCAGTAAGAAACAGAAAGCCAGCTACCACCACCATTACCGCGGCAATTGAGCCCGCAACTATAGTAATAACGGTCTTGACCCTGTCGGCTATATCTAATAAAAACTGGTAATCACCCGTGGCGCCGGTGGTGCTCCCCCCCGCTGCAGCTATACAGGCAGACTGCGAAGAATAAACCGTGCCATTGTAACAGTAAAGGCCAGATTCTTGAGTAAGAACATTAGCGCCGCAAGTGCATCCCCCCGCTGCATTTGTTGGCGGAGTCACGCAATTGCCGCACTCGGCCGCCAAAACCGCCATGGGCGCCATTAAAACAGTCAAAAAACTCGTCAAAACCAATACTGGTAGAACTTTTTTCATAAAATCAACGAATAACGAATTTTTTACGAATATACGAGGTCGACCTTTGTAAAGGTTTTTATCCTCCCAATATAGATTTTATCACCTCGTAAAGGCCGGAGGCAAGCAAAACGATAGCTAAACCAATTACGGTGTACAAAAATAGATTTTTAGCCGTTCTGACCCGGCCGGGATCTCCGCCCGAGGTGATAAACAAAAGTCCGGCGATAATAAACATAATGGGGGCTATGGCCAGGGCCAGCCTCCAAATGAATCCGCTAATAGCCCCTATCAACTCCTGAATATTTTCTGCACAAAGAGGATTAGGAATACAGACTGCGCCATCGGGGCAGTTTTCCATTTGGCTCGGACAGGTCAAGCCTCCTTGAGGCGCAGCCGCCCCCTCACCGGATGAACCGGAAATACAAACGCCGGATTGGCAAACCTGACCCGGGGGACAGTAGGTACCGATGGCTTCTTGATGCTCCGGCGGCTTGCCCTCTGTTGTCCCGCAATTAGCCACATCAGAGCATTGTCTTGTTTGTGTAAAAGTTGAACCGCAGCGTTTTTCCGATACCAAAGGCGTCCAGTTGGTACACCGCCAAACGGGATCGCATTCTCCCAAAAGAATACAGTCACCTATCTCATTACATATGCCAGCGTTGCCCGAAGCGTCCAAAGTACAAGAACTACCTACCTTGGTCTGTTCATAACCATACCAGGCTTCGGCCGCGGGCGAATAAGTACAAAACGGCGCCTCCTCCTCGCATTCACTTTTGGTATCATAAGTACCGACGTAACCAGAAAATGGCGGGGTGCACTCACTATCTGCAGCCAAAACAAAATTCTCGAACGCCAAGAATAGAAAAATAACAGAAAGAAATAAAACAATCTTCTTCATATTTTTATTATATCTAATTTATTTTGAAAATACCACGGCTTGGTGATAAGCTCCGGCGGGAAACTCCTTTTCCAGCTTTAGGCCGAGGCCTCTGGCAATGTTCCTTATCTCGTCAAAAGAAACATATTCTATTTGTTTTGTCAGAGGATTATCTTTTATCCAATCCACCACCAAAATTCTGCCTCCCGGTTTCAAAACCCTTTTTCCTTCAGCCAAAACCGCTTTTTTGTCTTCGCACTCAAAAAGCAAATTGGTCATTAAGACCAAATCGCATGTTTCGCTGGGAATAGCCACCCCTTTTTCTACATCGGCCAACATCGTTTCAATATTGATTATTTTTTGCAGCTTGGCTTTGCTCTTTAAGGCGGAAATCGGTTCTTCCAAAATATCTACGGCGTAAACTTTGCCCTCTTCCAGAATTTTGGCCAAAGGCAGCGCCCAACCGCCCGAACCGCAACCAAAATCTGCAGCAACGGCATCATCGCGTAGTTCTAACTTATTCAATATTTCGACTGGTTTTAGAAAACCCTCCATAGTAAGACTCGACACCAATATACGAATGAAACACCAATTTTACGAATATTCGTATCATTGGTGGAAATTCGTAAATTAGTGTCGTGTTAAATTAAATGCAGGTTGCCGAGGCCACCTTGTCGCCCGGCTCCAATTTCATAATTCTCACTCCCTGGGTAGCCCTGTTAAGCTGGCTGATAGAGCTTATTTTTGTTCTAATGACATGCCCTTTGCGGGAAATTACGATCAGGTCCTCTTCCTCCCCGGTCAAAATCATGGCCGAAACCAACCTTCCCGTCTTGGGGGTAATTCTAGCAGTAATAATGCCGGAACCGCCTCTTCCCTGCAATTTGTATTCCCTCAGGTCGGTGCGTTTGCCAAAGCCGTTTTCCGAAACCACCAAAAGATGGCATTTGCCCGGCTCGCATTTCTCGGTGGTCACGTCCATGGCAATTACTTCGTCTGACTTCTTCAGCCTTATTCCTCGAATGCCGGAGGCCGTTCTGCCCATCGGCCTGATATCTTTTTCCTTAAAACAGATGGATTGGCCTCTTTGGGTAACCAGAATGATGTCGTCGTTACCAGTGGTTTTACGCACACTCCGCAAGGCATCTCCTTTTTTCAAAGAGATAGCGATCAATCCCGACTTCCTAACGTTTTCAAAGTCCTCCAAGGGCGTCTTTTTTATTATACCATTTTTGGTGACCATCACTAAAAACTTAACTCCCCTCTCCTTATCCTCTTTGGAAAGGGCATGAAGAGACAAAACCTTGTCCTGAGGAGAAATTTCCAAGAAGTTCAAAAGTCCCCGGCCTTTAGCCACCCTGGCGCCTTCCGGAATTTCATAAACGGGGCTGCGGAAAACTTTCCCGGAATCGGTAAAAAAGAGCAAACTGTCGTGGGTCATAGCTGTCAGGAAATGCTCTACGATATCTTCCCCTATAGTTTTCATACCAACCATCCCCCTGCCCCCCCTCTTCTGCTTACGGTAAAGAGAAGGGTTGATTCTTTTAATGTATCCCCCCTGAGTCAGAGTAATAATGGTTTCCTCCTGGGGAATCAGATCTTCTTCTGCTATCTCCCCTATTTTCTGAACATGGACTCTGGTTTTCCTTTCGTCGCCGAAAGTATCTTTTTGCTGCTTCAGTTCTTTTTTGACAATTTCTTTTATCCTTTGGGGGCTTTTCAAAATGGCAGTGTATTCTTTGATCTTCGCCCTCATTTCCTTTAATTCATCTTCTATTTTCTTTCTTTCCAGCTTGGCTAAAGCTGAAAGCTTGGTTTCCAAAATGGCATTGGCCTGAATTTCCGTTAGCCGGAAACGGCGCATCAGGTTTTGTTGGGCCTCCGGCCGATTGGCAGAATTTTTAATGGTTTTTATGACGGCGTCTATTTGGGCTAGGCACTTGTGCAAACCCTCCAAAATATGAGCCCTTTCTTTGGCTTTTTCCAAATCGTACTTAGTCCGCCTCTGAACCACCTCCTTTCTATGGGCTAGATAGTAACTTAAGACATCCGGCAAAGACAAAACTCTTGGCTGGATTCCTTCCACCAAAGCCAACATGTTCAAATGGAAGGTTTTTTGCAGGTCAGTAAACTTGTAAAGGCGGTTTAAAACTTTCTGGGGGTAAGCGTCTCTTTGGAGATCAATGACAATTCTCAAGCCTTCTTTATCCGACTCGTCCCTAATGTCTTTTATTCCTTCCAGCTTCTTTTCGTGAACCAAGCGTGCCATCTGCTCAATCAAAGAAGATTTCAAAACTTGGTAGGGAATTTCGGTAATAATAATCTGCTGCCTTTGAGTTTTCTCTTTTTCCACCACTTCCGCCTTCCCCCGCATAACAATGGGGCCCTTTCCTTGAGAATAAGCTTCAATAATTTCTCTTTGATTGTAAATTGAGCCGCCGGTCGGGAAATCGGGTCCTTTGATGAATTTAAACAAATCTTCGGTGCTGGCTTTTGGGTGATCGGCTAAATAAATGGCGGCGTCTATCACTTCTCCCAAATTATGCGGAGGAATGTTGGTAGCCATGCCCACGGCAATACCCAAAGAACCGTTAAGCAATAATTGAGGAAGAGGCGAAGGCAAAACCGCGGGTTCTTTCCTCGTACCGTCGTAGTTGTCAACAAAATCAACAGTATTTTTGGCGATGTCTCTTAGCATCTCTTCCCCTATCTTTGACATCCTCGCCTCCGTATAGCGCATAGCACTCGGCGGATCCCCGTCGATTGAACCAAAATTTCCCTGACCTTGAATCAAGGGATATCTTAAAGAAAAATCCTGAGCCATTCTGGCTAAAGCATCGTAAACGGCTGTATCGCCGTGCGGATGATAACGCCCCAAACAACTTCCCACAACCGTGGCTGACTTTCTAAATTTGGCTGCGTGAGTCAGGCCGTCTTCCCACATAGCATACAAAATCCGGCGATGAACGGGCTTAAGTCCGTCGCGAACATCGGGCAGGGCTCGAGAAACAATTACCGACATGGCATAGTCAATGTAGGATTCCTGCATTTCCTCCACGATCTCTCGCGGCTTCACATAACCCACTTCCGTTTCCTTGCTTTGTTTTTTCTGTTTTTTTTCTTTTGGGGGCATCTTAAGGCTTCAATACCACAATTTTAGTTTCTTCTTTAGGTAAATCCTTCTTTTTGACGAGGAGTTTTTGCTGCGCTTCTGAGGTTTTTTTACCCATTTCTTTTAAGAACCTATCCACTCCATCCAGCTTTATTTTCAACTTAGGAATTTTATAGTGCATGGGGATAACAATTCTGGGCTCAATTTGAGAAATAATGCTAGCGGCGCCCTTGGCGTCCACGGTATAGGTTCCTCCCACGGGGACCATCAAAACATCCACGTTGTCTATTTTATCCAATTGTTCCGGCGTCAGCTCTTTTTGGCCCAAATCTCCCAGGTGGCAAATCCTCATATCCTCTGCGTCAATGGTATAAATGGTGTTTCTTCCTCTTTCTTTGCCTTCCCTTGAATCGTGAAAGGAAGAAATTCCCTGTATAAAAATACCTCTTATCTCGTATTCGCCGGGACCCTCTATCAAAAAAGGATTGCCTGCCACGCCCTTAACGTTGTTATGATCGTAATGCTGGTGAGAAACCAATAAAACATTGGCTTCCATTTTTGGAAGCTTGAAACCGATTTCATTCGAAAAAGGATCGGTGACCAATTTTACCTGCTCCCCCTTTTGCTGAGAAACGATAATTTGAAAACAGGATTGCCCCTTCCAAATAATGTGCATATTATATATATGATAGCATAAAGCTTGCCAGAGTTCAATCAATATGTTATATTCCTCAATAGTATGAAAAATGCCGCAACAATCAAAAACAATGATTTGCTTAAACCCCCCAAGGTGGGCGAGATTGTGGAAGGAAAAATTATAGGAGCGGGAAAATCTACCGTCTATGTGGATTTGGGAAACAAGGGGGCGGGCATCATTTATGGCAGGGAATTTTACGCAGCCAAAAACGAGCTGAAAAATCTCAAAGTAGGAGATAAAATTTTCGCTAAAATCGTTGATTTGGAAACAGATGACGGATATGTCGAATTGTCTTTAACCGAAGCCGGCAAAGAACTGGGATGGGAGAAATTAAGAGAAAAAAAAGAGAAAGATTCGGTCATTACCGTAAGAGTTTTGGGTGCCAACAAAGGAGGGCTGATGGCAGAAGCCGAAGGCCTCCAGGGATTTTTACCGGTTTCCCAGCTGACGCCGGAACACTACCCCCGGGTTGAAGGAGCTGATAAAACAAAAATCCTAAACCGTCTCCAAAAACTGGTGGGCAAAGAATTGGAGGTTAAAATTCTCGACCTAAATCCCAAAAAAGAAATTTTGATTTTCTCCGAAAGGGCTACGGAAACCGAAAAAATAAAAGAAATTCTCAAGAAATACAAAGTGGGAGATGTAGTGGAAGGAGAAATCACAGGAATTGTGGATTTTGGAGCTTTTGTCAAATTCGGCAAAGAAGAACTGGAGGGCCTCATTCATATTTCGGAATTAGACTGGCAGCTGATTGAAGACCCGGCTGATGTCGTCGAGGTGGGACAAAAAATTAAAGCCAAAATCATCGAGATTACAGAAGACGGCAGAGTTTCCCTGTCTTTAAAGGCCCTGAAAAAAGACCCCTGGGAAAACCTTGATGAAAAATACAAAAAAGGAGATGTCATCGAGGGAAAGGTGACCAAATTCAACCCCTTTGGTGCTTTTGTAGAAATAGAGCCGAAAATCCAAGGACTGGCGCACATTTCCGAATTTGGCACTCGCAGTAAAATGGAAGAGAAGCTGAAAATCGGCGAAACTTACAAATTTAAAATTCTCCAAATTGAACCAAAGGAACACAAAATGACCTTAACCTTGACAGAATAAAATAAAAAGGGTATAATTTTAGAGTTAGAGTTGGAAGGTGGACGCCAAAGGAGAAAGCCAATGAAAATACAAAAAGGAGAAATGGTGGCGGCTCGCGATGGGCAAGAGCTCGTTGTGGGTCCTGCTGTCTTGATTGAGACAGATTTCGTCGCCATCAGAGTAAAAAGCGGCGAAACGAGAAGTGTTGACATAAAAAGGGTTTTTCCGATAAACTTCCTCATTGATTATTATCTTCAGAGCGGTCGAAATGACAGCCACAACCACAATGGTTCTCGTGAGAGTGATTCCTATGAAAGGAAATTAAAGGGGGTGATAAAATACCTCCTGACAAGAAGGGTCTTCCCCGGCTTTCAAAGAGAAGCCCTAAGAAGACTGCGGGGAATCCCCGAGGTCGGGGAAGAGGAAATCCTAAGAATACTGAACTGAAATGAATCAAATCTGTCAGGATTCTTGACAAAATACCCAAGAGTCTTGACAGGTTTTTTATTCCGTGATATAATAGCTTGTTACTTTGGGGAAGCTCATCAAAGAAATAAGGAGGTATATGACGTATATAACTAGAAAAGCTGCAGAAGAACCCCCGTAGACGGAGGTGGATTCGAAAAAATCCGCCGAGAACGCAAGAGAGACCCCGAGGCCGCCGAAAAGCCGAAGGGTCGAGATCGAAATCGGAGATCGACGCCGGTGCCAGCACCGCCGTCGGCTCCGAAAAAGGAGGAAAACATGAAGACGAAGGTACAGCCGAAGGTACAGCAGCCACAGACCCCAACACCATCCCCGTTTGGCGCGGCCCTGCGGGCTGCGCGAGCCATCACGAGCCGGCGACCCCATGAAGGGCAGCCTCAAGAGCTCGCCGAGCTCCGAGAAGCCCTGAGCAAACTGGATGAGGGCGCCTGCCGAAACCTCGTCTTCCGGCTCGTTAAGGAGGTATTGGAAGACAGAGCTCGCATCCAGGCCCTCTTCCCAGTGGCCCGGGAAGCCCGGATGATGGGGGTGGCCTTTAACACCGCTGCCATATCTCGGGCGCTCCGGGAGGGGGGGCTTACCCTCTCGGATCTCCGCCTTGTTGGCCTTGCCGAAATCAAAATCGGCAAGGCCAACAAACCCTACGTGGTCTACCATGTGGGACTGGAAACCGTGAAAAGCGCGGCTGAAAAGCTGCGCAGGGCCGGGAAGAAGGGGGCCGCCGCCATCCTGTCGGAGCACCTCCGGCGCTACGACAGGAACCGCCAGCTCGCCGCGGCCGCCAAGGCCGCGTCCAGCTGGCCGGACGAGGAAGCCGAACCCAACGCTGAGGAGAGCTAATCCCAAGAAGAGCCCCGAGTAGTCGTTAAGACAAAAGGGGCTCTTAATATTTTGGCAGCTAAGAGAGGTTTTTAAAATGTGAGGTTTACGACGCCTCACATTTTTTATTCTAAGGTAATTTCTTTAATATTTTGAATATTCCTTTCGTAATACCTCAGCCAATCTGCAAAAAATTCTTGATATTCTTTTGGATTATCGAAAAATCGCTTCATAAATTCGGTATCTATCAACGAAGGAAAATTCTTAATCCCCCACCAATCCAAATGACTGGACCATCGATATTTCTCTAAAAATTTTAAAGCGTCCCTAATCTCTGGATTAGTCAGACCCTTTTCTTTCCAATTAGGCTTCCATAAATCTAAAGGATTGGCATGAATATAGCATATTAGCTGCAGAGCCTGGGTATCATTATCTACTAAAACCTTTTTGTATCTGCCTTGAAATAGAGCTCCACTTCTTTTATATCTTGTATTAAAGAAATTTGTAAAACCGCCTCCGAATTTTTTATGAAATAATATAAGACCATTATCTTTAAGGGGCGAAGAAAAAAGATGATAATGATTTGTCATCAAACACCAAACCCCCAATTTTACCAACTTATCCCTAAACAATGTGAGGGATGTTGAACATCCTTCAGATTTCGTAAATCGACGACCGAGATTAACAACTGCATTAGCATCATTGAATTCGTAAAGATCATGAACGGCTCGGAGAAAATCAGAATCATCTAAAAATATCTTTCTTTTATCCGTTCCCCTGTTGTAAGTATGATAGAATTCCATCATTTTTATTTTACCAGAATATTGAATGATGTTGAACATCCTTCAATATTCCTATATTATTCCCCTCCGCCTTCTCCTCTCTTGAATTCAAAAATATTTATGATAAAATAAAAATATGAAAAATTTGGTCAAAAATATAATTTTTATTCTGCTGATTTTCCTGATTATCTCGGGGGTTTTTGCTGTATTTTCCAATCCTTTTGAAAAAGAAAGGGAAATACCTCTTTCCCAGGTGGTAAAAGACGTCAATCAAGGGAAAATTAAAAAGATAGTGATTTCCGGCAACAACCTTCTTCTTACCTACCGGGACGATACCGAGGCAAAATCAAAAAAAGAAACGGATTCTTCTCTCTCCGAATCTTTAATAAATTATGGGGTGAATAAAACCGCTTTGCAGGACATAGAGATTGAATCAAAAGAAGAAAGAGGTCTTGTCTTCTGGCTGGGACCCATTTCCCTGCTGCTTTTTCCTCTTTTAATCTTCGGATTCTTTTTCTGGATGATATTCCGTCAAGCCCGGGGAAGCGCCATGCAGGCTTTTAATTTCTCCAAAGCCCGCGCCCGACTTTTCGGCGCCGAAGGCCACCCAAAAGAAAAAATCACCTTCAAAGATGTGGCTGGCCTAGTAGAAGCCAAAGAAGAATTAAAGGAAGTGGTGGATTTCTTGAGACATCCCAAAAAGTTCTTAGTCATGGGGGCGAGGATTCCCCGAGGAGTACTCTTAATGGGGCCGCCGGGAACGGGAAAAACCTTATTGGCCAGAGCCGTGGCGGGTGAAGCCCATGTGCCCTTTTTTCATATTTCTGGTTCGGAATTCGTGGAAATGTTTGTCGGCGTGGGAGCTAGCAGAGTAAGAGACCTCTTTTCCACGGCCAAAAAAGCGGCACCAGCCATTATTTTCATTGACGAACTGGATGCGGTCGGCAGACAACGGGGAGCCGGTCTGGGTGGCGGACATGACGAAAGAGAACAAACCCTAAACCAAATTCTGGTGGAAATGGATGGCTTCGAAAGAGATACTAACTGTATAGTTATGGCGGCCACAAACAGACCTGATGTCTTGGATCCGGCTTTGCTAAGGCCGGGTAGGTTTGACAGAAGGGTGGTTCTGGACGAACCCGACATTAACGACCGGGAAGAAATTTTAAAAATTCATGTCCGAGGAAAACCTTTATCCTTGGATGTCAAACTGCGGGAAATTGCTGAACGCACCCCCGGATTTTCCGGAGCCGACTTGGCTAACCTGGTTAACGAGGCTGCCATACTTGCTGCCAGAAGAAATAAAAAAGAAATTCACCAGGAAGAACTCCTGGAATCAATTGACAAAGTCCTTTTGGGGCCGGAAAGGAAAAGCCATATCCTTTCTGAGAAAGAAAAGAAAATCGCCGCTTACCACGAAGCGGGCCACGCTCTGGTAGCATCCTTCTTGCCGGAAGCCGAACCCATCAGAAAAATATCAATTGTAGCCAGGGGAAGAGCTGCCGGCTACACTTTAAAATTGCCCACCCAAGAGAAGCGGCTGAAGACCAAAAGCGAATTCCTGTCTGAATTGGCCACCCTGCTGGGGGGATATGCGGCAGAAAAATTGGTATTCGGAGAAATAACTACCGGAGCCGCCAACGACCTGGAGAAAGCTTCAACTCTTGCCAGAAAACTGGTCAAGGAATACGGTATGTCGGAAAAACTAGGTCCGGTGGCTTTCGGCGAAAAAGAAGAGTTGGTCTTTTTGGGCAAAGAGCTGGGCGAGCAAAGAAATTATTCTGAAAAAGTGGCTGCCAAAATCGACGAAGAGGTTTCTTCTTTTATCGCAGAAGCTCGAGACAGCGCCAAAAAAATCTTGAAGAAAAAAAGAAAGTTATTGGATAAAATTGCCAAAACCCTTGCCGAAAAAGAAACTATCGAAAGGGAAGAATTTGAGAAGCTTATTAAAACCCGGCCGCGGCCGACTAAAACAAAGAAAACTGGGAAATTTAAAGTAGCGGCTATAAAATAATGATGCTTAAACTCGTAATTTCTGATTTGGACGAACTCACCCTTGATTCTTTTAAAACAGAAGGATTCGGTTCTTAATTAAAACCTTTCCTCAAAAAGATTGGAAAGAGTGTGGCGATATGTTATACATACTATATAACCGAATTGCCGGCATAGCTGGAAAAACACGAGCGCGTGTAGCTCAGCGGTCAGAGCACGGCTCTTATAAAGCCGGGGTCGATGGTTCAAATCCATCCACGCGCACCAAGGGCAGTTGGCGCAGTGGTTAGCGCGCTACTTTGACATAGTAGAGGTCACAGGTTCAAATCCTGTACTGCCCACTTTCGAGCTAATTTTAAAATAGTCCACATGAGGATTATTTACGAAGACGAAAATGTGAAAGTTTTGGATAAGCCGGCTGGCGTTAATGCTGACGACATCCCCGGTAGAGCCCACCGATTAGATAAAGATACCTCCGGAGTTCTGATAACCGCAAAAAACGAAAAAACTCTGGAATTCTTGCAAAAACAATTCCAAGAAAGAAAAGTAGAAAAAAAATACCTTGCCTTGGTGACGGGCAATCTTAAAAACAAGGCAGGAGAAATTAAAACGCTATTGGGCCGCTCGCCAAAAGACAGAAGAAAGCAAAAGGTATATTTGCCCCACGAACCGGGAGCTCGAGGAAAAAGGGAGGCTGTTACGGAATACAAGGTATTGCAGAGATTCAAAAATTATGATTTAATTGATGTTGAACCCAAAACGGGCAGGAAACATCAAATCAGAGCTCATTTTGCCCATTTGGGCCATCCCATCGCAGGAGACAAACTGTATGGATTCAAAAACCAACCAAGACCCGAAGGTTTAAAAAGGCAATTTCTCCACGCTAGCTACCTAAAAATAACACTGCCTGGTGGAGAAACCGGAAAATTCCAATCAGAATTACCAAAAGATCTACAAGTATGTTTGAAAAACTTGAAACAATAATCAAATCTCAATTGAAAACCGACCTGCCCGACATCAGGCCCGGCGATACGGTTCGAGTCCATCAGAAAATAAAAGAGGGGGACAAAGAAAGAATTCAAGTCTTCGAGGGTGTGGTGTTGGCCAAAAAACATGGGAAAGAGGCCGGGGCCACGATTACCGTCAGAAAAATGGCTGAGGGAGTGGGGGTAGAAAGAATTTTTCCCCTCCACTCCCCTACTATCGAGAAAATAGAAGTGGTTAGGAAAGGCAAAGCCAGAAGAGCCAAACTTTACTATCTTCGCGAAGCTACCGGAGAGCGAGCAAAGATTAAAGAAAAGAAATAAAAAAACTGCCCAGGTGGTGGAATTGGTATACACGATGGCTTGAGGAGCCATGCTCGTTAGAGCGTGCGGGTTCGAGTCCCGCCCTGGGCACCATGGAAATTAGGAAGTTTCAACCAGAAGATCTGGAAGGGATAATGGAAATAACAAGGGTCTCTTTTCCCAAGCCCTGGCCGAAAAGCGAATTTGAAAAATATCTTGAAAATTCCTTTGTGGCCGAGGAAAATGGGAAAATACTGGGATTTGTTGTGAGCGCAGTCTCAGAAAACACGGGGGTAATAAAACTAATTGCCACGGATCCCAACTATCGAGGCAAGGGAATCGGTAAAAGCTTAATGAAGCACACCCTAAAACGTTTTGCGGAGAAGGGATTGAAGAAAGCTATAGCCCGTTCCCGGATTGACAACAAAGCCGGCTGCGCCTTTCTAAAAAGTTTCGGTTTTAAAACGGTAGAAACTATCGAAAATTACTATCAAGACGGCGAAGCAGCCTTCTTGATGAAAAAAGAACTGGACGGCTAGCTCAATTGGTTAGAGCGTCTGC
>CAYYJV010000004.1:0-28288 GCA_964472225.1 uncultured Candidatus Saccharibacteria bacterium
CAGGCTTGCGCCCATTGACCAATATTCTCGACTGCTGCCTCCCGTAGGAGTATGGCCCGTGTCTCAGTGCCATCGTTGGGGAACAGGCTCTCACCTCCCCTACCCGTCATCGCCTTGGTAGGCCGTTACCCTACCAACAAGCTGATAGGCCGCAGACTCATCCTAGAGCGGCCCCCGCCCGAGGGCGAGTGCCTTTACTCTTGCGAGACCATTGGGTATTACCCCATCTTTCGATGAGCTATCCCCATCTCTAGGGTTGATAATCTACGTGTTACTAACTCGTTCGCCGGTCGGCTCGAAGCCTCCCTCGACTTGCATGCCTTATCCACGTCGCCAGCGTTCATCCTGAGCTAGGATCAAACTCTCAGAAAAACCCAGTAGTAGAGCATAGCTCACTACGGGGTACGAATAGAGTCGGACCTTCACTTTAATAATTCTCCTATTCAATTTTCAAAGTTCATTTTTCCGAAATAAAACCAGGAAGACATCTTCCTGGTAAAAGCATTGATGTCTTCTTTTTATTAAGTTTAGCCGCTTCTTCCATTCATAATTTCTATTATTATTATATTCCGCGAAAAAACCTTGTCAAGAGCCAGGGAGAGGACTCGAACCTCCAACCTATGGTTTACAAAACCATTGCTCTGCCATTGAGCTACCCTGGCACGGTCACAAGGTTTTCCCCAAACTTCCCTGGTTTTGAGGGATTTTTTACTTTCCTTCTTTGCTTTTTTTCAATTCGTCCCAGTAGGGATCTGCTTTTTGGTTGTTTTTTTGGTTGTTCCTTTGGCGGAGTTTTTCCAACCAATGGCTGGTTTTGCTTTCGGTTTTCAGTGTCAAAACCCTCACTCTCGAAAGAATCTTTTGAAGATACAGCTCGTGATCAAGATTTTTGGCTCCCGGAAGCTTTTCTATTCCTTTTTTAATCTTTGGCAAAACTTCAATTCGCCAGTTCGGGGAAGCGTTCGGCAACTTTACCAGATCCGGAATTTTCCTGTACAGGATTACTCCGATGCCAATAAAACTGAACAAACAAATAGCGGCCAGAATGAGAGTCATCATATTTGATACCTGACAAATCTTTTAACTACTATGTTTTCTCCAATCTTAGCAATGTATTCGTCAATCAGGTCCTTGATGGTTTTCTGTTCGTCTTTTATCCAAGGCTGTTTCTCCAGAGGAACATCTTCTTCGGGGAAGGCGGCAATTTGCAGGCATAACTCATGAGCTAAGTTTTGGAAATCAGGAGATTTGGCCACAAAATCCGTTTCGCAGCTCAATTCCAGTAAAACTCCTACTTTCTTGTTGGGATGAATGTAGCTATCAACGATGCCCTGCGCCGTGGTTCTCGCTGCTTTCTTCTTGGCTATTTCCTTTCCCATTTTTTTCAAAACTTCCTTGGCTTTCTCAATATCATTCCCCGCTTCCTTTAAGGCTCGTCGACATTCACCGATGGAAACTCCGGTTTCTTCTCTTAATTGTTTGATTTTGTCAATCATGTTATTGTTCTTTTTTTTCGCTTTTATCTTTTATTTCCGCGCTTTGAATGGCTTCTTTAATTTTATCTAAAATATATTTAACAGAAGAAATAGCGTCATCTGAGGCGGGAATCGGGAAATCGGCCAAGGTAGGATCCACGTTGGTATCGCAAATTCCGATTACTTTCACGCCTTTCATTTTGGCTTCTTTCACGACTAAACCATTTTTCCTCATATCGCAAACAAAAACGGCTTCCGGCAAGTGGTGCAAATTCTTAATTCCTCCGAATTTCCTTTCCAGTTCTCTTAATTCCTCATCGAATTCGGCCCTTTCTTTTTTGGTGTATTTTTCAAGCTCGCCCTCGGCTTTCTTTTTCTCCAAATTTTTGTAATACTCTATTCTTTTCAAGATGGTGCCAAAGTTGGTAAAAGTTCCTCCCAGCCAGCGCTCGGCTACATAAGGAAGGCCGCATTCCTCGGCCGTCTTCTTGACTAAATCCCGGACCTGGATTTTGGTTCCCACTAAAAGTAAAACCTTGCCTGCCGAAGTTAAATCCTGAACGTATTTTAAGGCCTGAATCAGTTTTTCTTTGGTTTTCTCCAGATTAATAATGTGAACGTTGCCTCTTACTCCTTGCAAATACGGCCTCATTTTGGGATGAGTTTTGGAGGTTAGATGTCCAAAATGCAAACCCGCCTGAGCCATTTGCTCGGTATCCAGCTCGATCTTAAATTTTTCCTGGGCTTTTGCCATCAAGGATTAATATAACATACATTTCAAAAAAAAGCAAAGTGTGTTACAATGAAAAGGATGAAAACAGTGGTAATTTCTTTGGGGGGCTCAATTATAGTGCCCGACCAAATTCAAGTGGGATTCCTTAAAAAATTTAAGGGATTTATTTTGAGGTTTTTGAAAAGGGACTACAAATTTATTATTGTTACCGGTGGAGGAAGCACTGCTAGAAATTATATCAAAGCTGCGGCTAAAGTCAGTAAAATCACAAACGAAGACAAAGACTGGCTAGGAATTCATGCCACAAGAATTAATGCTCACCTCTTGAGAACCATATTCAAAAAAGAGGCCTACCCGGTGGTTTTGGATAGTCCCCAAAAACCCATTGATGGAAGGAAATACCGTTTATTCATAGCTTCCGGCTGGATACCGGGTTGGTCCACCGATTACGACGCCGTCTTGCTGGTTCACCGATTTAAGGCGCAAAAACTCATCAACGCTTCCAATATCACCCATGTTTACGATAGAAACAAAAAACCAATCAAAGAAATCAACTGGAAAGATTACAGGAAGCTTATCCAAAAAGAATGGAAGCCGGGCCTGAATGTTCCTTTTGACCCCGTAGCTGCTAGAGTTGCTCAAAAATATAAAATGAAAGTTATTATCGCCAAAGGAACCGACTTAAAGAACTTAGAAAACATCTTGACAGACAAGAAGTTTCAGGGTACCATAATTGCATGAAATCCCGTTAGAAATCCTAATCAGAAAAAGTTTAAGTTAAATTTTTTCTGCTTATAGATAACGGGGTATGATTAAATAACCAAAAACTTGTCTGAAATCAGCCATCGGCTGTATAGGACGAATTTTTAACGGGGTGAAAAAAGATATTCATCCAAAATATTATCAAAATGCCAGAGTGCAGTGCGCCTGCGGGAATACTTTTACTACGGGATCCACCAAAGAATACATTGAGGTGGAGATTTGCTCTAAATGCCACCCTTTTTACACCGGCAAAGAAAAGATTGTTGATGCTATGGGCAGGGTGGAAAAATTTAGAAAAAGATTAGCAAAAAGGAGCGAAAATGCTAAACGTCGAAAGCATTAAAAAGGAATATGATGAGATTCTAACGCAGCTCGCTGATCCCGAGCTGCTTTCAGATTTGGAAAAATTTGAAGAGCTTTCCAGAAAGAAAGCACATTTGGAAAAAATTATTTCCAAGGCCGAAGAATTAAAAGACCTGCAAAGTAGAATTGAGGAAAATAAAGAAATTGTTAAAACCAAAGAAGATCCGGAACTCAGTTCTTTGGCAGAAACAGAGCTCTCGCAGCTTCAAGAAAAAGAAAAGATTTTGAAAAAAGAGCTGGAATCACTACTAAAAGAAGAAGCGGCAGAAGCCCCAAAAGCCTGCATTATTGAAATAAGAGCAGGGACGGGAGGCGAGGAAGCCGCCCTTTTTGCTGCCGACCTTTACAGAATGTATTCGAAATATGCTCAAAACCAAGGATGGAAACTAGAAGTGCTAAACTCTCACGCCACCGAACTGGGGGGATTCAAGGAAATAATTTTTGAATTAAAAAATGGGAACGTTTTTTCAAAAATGCAATACGAAGGCGGAGTTCACCGCGTTCAAAGAATTCCTACTACCGAAAAATCGGGCAGAATTCACACTTCCACGGCTTCTGTGGCTGTGCTCCCCAAGCCCCAAAAAGCTACTATAAAAATCAAACCGGACGAATTAAAAATCGACACCTATAGAGCTTCCGGTCCCGGAGGCCAATATGTAAACAGGCGCGAATCAGCTATAAGGATTACCCATCTTCCCACCGGCCTGGTGGTGACCTCCCAAACAGAAAGAAGTCAGCTCCAAAACAAGGAAAACGCCATGGCCATCCTGGAAGCCAAACTCCAGGAACTGAAAGAAATAGAACAGTTGGAAAAAATGGGAGAAAAAAGAAAAGCCCAAATTAAACGGGCTCAGAGAGCGGATAAAATAAGGACTTACAACTTCCCCCAAGACCGAGTTACCGATCACCGTATCCGGAAATCTTTCCATCACATTGAATCCATTATGGATGGCAATCTTGAACCTATCATAGAAGCTCTTTCAAAAGCTGAAAGATAAATAGTCGATTTTTATTTTTTAGGATTGTTCTAGGAGGTCGATTTCTTCTTGGTATTGTTCTGCTCTGTCCATAACCGGACGGCCGTAGTTCTGTTCTTCCCACCAAGTCCAAGAGGAGCCGGAAAAATATTTCATAGCAGCTTTAAACTCATTGGTAACGGCTCCCAAATCTTTTAAATAAATGCCGGCGGCCAAGAAAGAATCTTTAATTTCCCAAGGGTCGGCTATTTGGCCGGTAATAGCCCTAATTTTCTCTTTGTATAAACTCCAAGTGGAGGGAATAAACTGAGCAGGCCCCATGGCTCCTCCCCACCCGTAAGGTTGGCCCGCATAGTAAGCCGGAATCCAGCAAGACACGGGAGTGCTGGAATATTCCCTGGCCAAACCTTTTTCCCGGTTGATTTCTTCAAGAATTTGCAGGAAAACGGGCACATCCCGAGTAGGATTCATAGTTCTAACTGCCTTTTTGCCGGTTTTAATGTATACCCCGTCTCCTGTTTCTATATTTTTTAGGTAACACTGGCCTACGTTTTCTCCGATCCGTCCATAACGCATCGATTCCTGAGCCAAGATAGAAAGCAAAAAGGCAGCTCTTACCCCCGTAACTCTTTCCACATACTGAGCGATTTCCACGGCTTTACCAAACTCAATTCCGCCTTCGGGAACCCCGATTAGTTTGAATAAACGGCTGCGGATTTCAGCCACTTGTTTTGAAATTTTTTGCTGTTCTTCTAGTTGTTTCTGATACTCTTCTTCCGTCAGCTTTAAATAATATTCTTTCTCTTTTTTTAACTCTTCTGACTGACGTTTCTGGAGAGTTTGTACGTAAACCGTTTGTTCCATTTCACTTTTTTCTTCTCTCAGCTCTCTTTTTTGTTCTTCCAAATAGACCTTCAATGCTTTGACATTCCCTAAAAGCTCCTGATTCTTGGCATCCAAAGCTTGCAGAGCCACCAAGTTTTCAAAAAAATCAGAAATTCCTTCAGAAAGCAGAATTTCAATCAGGGGACGCTGGTCTTCTTCGTAAATGGTTCTTAAAATGGCGGCCAGCCTTTTTTTGCCCTCTTCGATTTCCCGGGAGGTTTTTTCAATGGAGGCTTCGGTATCTTCTATCTGTAGCCCCAGATCTTTAATAATCAAATTGGATTGGTAAATCTGATATTCCAGGTTTTTTATTTGGTTTTTTAAGGTATAGATTTTGTTTTGAAGGGTTTGTTTTTCCTGCTTAGTCTTGGAAATATCTTTTTCTATTCGAGCGCTTTCTTCCATAAAATAGTTTTCGCACTGCTCTAATAATTCCCGGCATTGATTATCCCCTCTGGCTTGGCAAAAAGCTTCGATGGTTTCCAATAGACATGTTTCGGCCAGATTTTCCTGAGCGAAAAGAAAAGGCCGCAGCAATGTCCACTGTCCCCACACAGTAAAAACCGCGACCAAAAAAATTAGGGGTATTGTTTTTAAAACTTTTATCATTTTTTCTTTTCTTCCTGCGGTTCCTCTTTTTTGGATTCTTCCTTCTTTGGCTCTTCCTTTTTTCCTTCGGGGGGCTCTTCCTCAGCTTCTTTTTCTTTCTTTTCTTTTTCTACTTTTTCCACCTCTTCCACTTTTTCCTCAATCGGTTTTTCCAATTCTTCTTCCACTTTTGTTGGAGGAGCTACAGAAACCACAATTTCATCCGGTTCTCTCAAAATTTCCACTCCCTCGGCGACTTTCAAATCTTTAATCAAAATGTGGTCTTCAAAGGTTTTTAAGTTGTCAATGTTTATCCTAAATTCCTTGGGGAAGTTTTGGGGCAGAGCCCTGATTTCTATTTCGGAAATGTTTTTAATTAAGGTGCCTCCCAGGTTTTTAACGGCAGGAGCCTCCCCTTCCAAAATTATGGGGATTTTGGCTTCAATTTTCTTTTCCAAAGAAGGCTGATAAAAATCAACGTGCAAGGGGTCTCCCGTCAAAGGATCCCTTTTGATGTCATGAATCAAAACCGAATATTTTTTGCCTCCCTCTACTTCAAGGCTAATCAAGGTGCTCTCTCCGGCTTCTTTCAGCACTTTATCGAACTCTTTAAAGTCAACGGCCAGAGACTCAGATTTAATTTTGGGACCATACAAAACAGCAGGCAGAAAACCCTGCTTTCGGAGTTTTTTCACCTTTCGACCAATTTCCTTACGAACTTTGGCTGTAAGAGACAACATAATCATTAAAAATTTCTAATTCCTAATTAACCCAATTTCTAATCAATATCTAATGTCAAAATACCTAATGACTAAAATTTTTAGACATTAAAGCATTAGTCATTGGGACTTGATTAGTCATTAGAAATTAGAAATTAGTCATTTTGTGATGTGGATGCATTGGGCAGGACAAGAATCGGCTGCCTCTTGATTGCAATCGATCTCTTCTTCTTTCAATTCCTCAGGACCTAAATATTCAGCTTTGCCATCTTCAGATAGCTTCCAGTATTTAGGACAAACAGCTTGGCAAGAACCGCAACCGATGCATTTGTCTCGCTCCAGAATAACCTTAGCCACGTTTTTGTTTTATTTTTTTCTTAATTTAAATCTTTTATCTAATTCTTTGAGGGTTTTAACGACGCCGGTGTATTCCAGTTCGGACATCGGCAGCATAGCTGCTCCAAAGAAACCCTGCTTTCTGATTTCTTCGGCTTTTTGAGAAACTTTATTGCGAACGTAATCCCAATAAGGCTGGTCAAAAACATCGGCCGGCTCGGTTAATTTACCATTTTTTACCGAAAAAGCCAAGCAGCTCACTATCGGCGGACCATCAAAGAAAGAAATGGAAGAATTTTTCTTGACCGGCATAAGTGGTCCGGTATGGCTGCCTCGCATAAAGCCGGCCACATAATGGCCAATAGCGTAGGGAGCTAAAATTTCACCGGTGGCCGGGAAATCTTTTTGGGCTCTCACTAAAGCCACGGGGTCGTCTTTCCCCGTGTATTTTCCGGCCACATTATGAAGCCGAGTAGTGCTTACCGCAGCCACTTGTTCTCCCGAGGCCTTTGACCAAATACTTTCTATCACAAATCTTTCGGGGTTTCTTAATAAAACGGCGATGTCATAAATGTTCTCCGGGGTAAAAAGTTCAATCACTCTATCGGCCTTGGTGTAAGACACGTCCATAATAACAAATTTAAATCCCTTTTTGATGTTCGGGGAGAGTAAAAGCCCGGCATTGTGCATTGGGTCGGCAAATGATAAGTATAAAGGCAAATTGTAGGCGCCCGGGTCGGTTTTGTCTGCGGCAAACATCAAAAAGGGTTCTGACGGTCTTTCTTCCATTTCGATTTCGGCTACTGCTGGACCCATGCCTTTAACATTTCCAGTAAAACCCTCCTTTAACAAATCTTGACCGGCCCCATAAAGACCTTGGCTTTTGGCTACTTTTGTGCCCGTTATAAAAGCATCCCAGCAGAGCTTGTGGATTTTTGAATTTAAAACTCCCTTCTTATGGGTAGTTAAGATTGCGATATCGTCTCCGGTGTGACAAATGTAAGAGTCGATGATTAATCCCCTCCCTTTTGTTTTAACGTAATTTTCTACCGCTTGTAGCAGTTTTTGGCTGGGTTTGATGTGCCCGCCAATACTGCCGATATCCGCTTTAATTATAGACAAAGTTATTTTAGCCATATGTATTATTTTTTAAATTATAATTAATTCTCTCGACACCTTTATTCTACTATTATATAATAAAATTGACAACCGTAATAAAATTGACGACCGTAGATACAAAAATTCTTCAGTGACCGATAGCGCACCCACGGACTAGTCCGTGGGTGCATAGATTTAACTTATTTTAATACTTTTTAACGCTTTTTAACGCTGCCTGGGCGGCGGCTAAGCGAGCGATTGGCACCCTAAAAGGAGAACAGCTGACATAGTCAAGATTGATTTTATGGCAGAATTCTATTGACCGCGGATCGCCACCGTGTTCTCCGCAAATCCCTATTTCAATGTCTTTTCTGATCGATTTACCTTTTTCGCAGCCCATCTTAATTAACTCTCCCACCCCTTTTTGATCCAAAGAAATGAAGGGGTCGTCCTCAAAAATTTTCTTTTCCAGGTAGACCGGCAGGAATCTGCCCGCATCGTCGCGCGAAACCCCCAAAGTCGTTTGAGTCAAGTCGTTGGTGCCAAACGAAAAGAATTCCGCTTCTTTGGCAATCTCGTCTGCCAAGATAGCCCCTCTTGGCAACTCAATCATTGTTCCGATTTTGCAGCTTATCTCCCCTCCCGCGCAAACCCCCTCAATTGCCTTTTTGATGTTTTTGAACTCTTCCTTGTCCAGCACCAAAGGTATCATTATCTCTGGCATAACTTTTATTCCTTGCTGTCCCAACTCAGTGGTGGCTTCCATTATGGCTTTTGCCTGCATTTGGTATATTTCTGGGTAAGTAAGGCCCAATCTCACGCCTCGATGACCCAGCATGGGGTTAGTTTCTTTTAAGGCTTCGACCCTGTCTTTAAGCTCGCTAGCAGCAATACCTATTTTTTGGGCCAACTCCTCTATGTCTTTTTCTTCTCGGGGTAAAAACTCATGGAGAGGGGGATCTAACAGTCGCACTATAACGGGTAGGCCTTCCATTGTCTTAAATATTTCCAAAAAGTCTCCTTTTTGCAAAGGAAGGATTTTAGCCAAGGCCTCCTCTCTTTCTTTTTTACTTTTGGCCAAAATCATCTGCTGGAAAAGGTCTATCCTTTCTTCATCAAAAAACATATGCTCGGTGCGGCAAAGTCCTATGCCTTCTGCTCCGTAATCTCTGGCTTGCTTTGCCTGAAGAGGTGTGTCAGCATTAGCGTAGACTTTCAATACCTTGAACTCATCAGCCCATTTTAATATTTCTTCCAACTCTTTTGAGATCGCCGGAGGAATGGTGGGCAATTCTCCCAGAAAAACTTCTCCAGTGGTGCCGTCTATGCTAATTTTCTCTCTCTTTTTAACTTCAATTTCTCCTGTTTTGAAAAAGCCATTTTTATAATCCACATACATAGATTCGCAGCCTACAATACAAGGTTTCCCCATTCCTCTAGCTACTAAAGCAGCGTGGGAGGTCTGCCCTCCTCTAGCAGTTAAAATACCTTCGGCTGCAGCCATACCATGAATGTCATCAGGAGAAGTTTCAGTCCTGACCAAAATTACTTTATGGCCCCTTTCAACCAACTCTTCTGCCTCTTTGGGGTCAAAAATTACCTCTCCCACCGCAGCCCCGGGGGAAGCTGCCAAACCTTTGGCTAATGCTTTTTCTTTGAATTTAGGATCAAAAGAAGGTCGGAAAAGGCCTTCAATAGAATAAGGATCTATTCTTAAAATTGCTTTCTTCCTATCAATCAGTTTTTCTTTAACCATATCCAAGGCGATTTTAATGGCAGCAGCCGCCGTTCTTTTGCCGGTTCTGGTTTGTAACATCCACAATTTTCCCGATTCGATGGTAAATTCAATATCCTGCATATCGCGGTAATAATCTTCCAGTTTTTTTGAAATATCCAAAAGTTGTTCGTAGCATTCAGGGAACATTTCTTGCAGTTTCTCAATAGGTTGAGGCGTCCTTATACCAGCAACTACATCCTCGCCTTGGGCTTGAGGAAGGAATTCGCCATAAAGCTTTTTTTCTCCGGTAGCCGGATTCCTGGTAAAACCTACCCCAGACCCCGATCTTTCATTAAGGTTGCCGAAAGCCATTGATTGAACATTGACAGCTGTTCCCCAGTCATCGGGAATTCTGTTTAATTTCCTGTAAGTGATGGCTCTCGGATTCTGCCAGGATTTGAAAACGGCTGAAATGGCTTGCCAAAGCTGCTCTCTGGGGTCTTGCGGTATCTCTCTGCCCACCAAATGCTTAACTTTTGCCTTCAGTCGATAGGCGGTTTCTCGCCAATCCTCAGCTGAAAGCTCCAAGTCCTCCTTAAGACCTCTTTCTTTTTTTAAGCCCTCCAAAACTTCGTTCAACTCTTCTTTTTCAGCCCCCATAACTACGTCGGCAAACATGAAAATGAAACGCCAATAAGCATTCCAAGCAAAACGAGGATTGGTTTGAGCAAGATTTTCGACAATCTCGTCATTAAGGCCGAGATTGAGAACCGTATCCATCATTCCGGGCATCGAGATTCTTGCTCCCGACCTAACCGAAAACAAGAGGGGATTTTTTTTATCTCCGAATTTAGCTCCCTTGGCCTTTTCCACTTCTTCTATCTTTTTATCCACCCTTTCTTTTAGGCCCTTAGGATATGTTTGATTGTTTTTATAAAAGTAAGTGCAAACTTCGGTGCTGATAGTAAAACCAGGAGGAATGGGTATGGCCAATTTAGCCATTTGAGCAAGGTTGGCTCCTTTGCCGCCCAAGAGTTCTTTCATTTCAGCTCCTCCCTCCGATTTTTTTTGGCTAAAGAAATAAACAAATTTTTGCATATATTTTATTTTATCTTCCTTTTGGATAAGTTCAAGATCGTCTTGATAACCGTATCGGGATTCAATGAGATGGATTCGATTCCTTCCCCGATTAAAAATTCCGCGAATTCGGGAAAATCCGAGGGTGCTTGGCCGCAGATGCCACAGTACTTTTTCTTTTGCCGGCAGATTTTAATAACTCTTGAAATCATCTGTTTAACAGCTTCGTTTCTTTCATCAGAAATATGGGCGATTTTAGCATTATCTCTGTCTATACCCAAAACCAGTTGAGTTAAATCATTAGAACCAATAGACATACCATCAAAAATATTTAGAAATTTTTCCGCCAAAATCACATTAGAAGGAATTTCGCACATTACATAAATTTTTGGGAAATTTGTATTACAATAGAATTTTCTAAATAAAGCTACAACTTTTTTGCCTTCTTCCGGGGTTCGGCAGAAAGGAACCATCACCGAAATATTTCTTAACCCGAATGTCTCCCGGCATCTTTTTATCGCTTGGCATTCCATGCGAAAAGCCGGCTGAAATTCTTTGTCCAAATAACGACAGGCGCCCCTGAATCCCAACATCGGGTTTTCTTCCTTTTTTTCAAATAGTTCGCCGCCGACCAGGTTTCGGTATTCGTTGGTTTTGAAGTCAGAAAATCTGACTATTACTTCCTTAGGATAGAAAGCGGCGGCAATTTGGGCTATTCCCTCGGCGAGTTCCTTAATAAAATATTCTCTTTTATCTTTGTGCTCTACGGTAATTTTTTCAATTTCCCTTTTTATTTTTTTATTTTTTAGTTTTTTATAATGATAAAGGGCTAGCGGATGAATTCTGATTTTTTCAGTGATAATAAATTCTTCCCTGGCCAACCCCACTCCGTCATTTGGCAAAAAAGAGGTTTTAAAAGCAGCTTCCGGAGCTCCGATATTAACCATGATTTTGGTTTTGAATCTGGGCATCTTTTTGAGATCATATCTTTTGACTTTAAAAGGAACTTTGCCTCGATAAATCCTACCCAAAAGTCCTTGCGTGCAGTCCACTGTCACCACTTGGCCGGTTTTCAGTAACTTCATGGCTCTTTGAGCGCCCACGACAGCCGGGATTCCCAATTCTCGACTAACGATGGCGGCATGCGCCGTTTTGCCTCCCTCCTCAGTGACAATGGCTGAAGCCAGACGCATCAAGGGAACCCAATCAGGATCGGTCATGCGCGTTACCAAGACGTCGTTCTTATGAAAATCGCCCGCTTTTTTTATGTCAAGAACCACTCTTACCTTCCCTATCCCGATTTGGTCGCCAATGGCTACGCCGGTCAGCAACGGTTTTTTGTTTGTCTTTATTTTGTACTCCTCGTAGGTCTTGATGGTTTTGGGGGCGTGAACGGTTTCTGGTCTTGACTGGACGATGAAAAGTTGTCCCGTTTCGCCATCTTTGGCCCACTCAATGTCTTGAGGTAAATTGTAATGTTTTTCTATGAGACATCCCCATTTGGCCAATCGCAAAACTTCTTGATCGCTTAAGGAAAATTTCAGTTGAAAGCGAGGGTTAACAGGCCTTTTCCTCAACCCCCCTAATTTATCGTAAACGTATTTTTTGGTTTTTCTGCCAAGATTTTTAACAATGATGGCGTCATAGCCCTTTTTGAGAGCGGGCTTGAAAACAAAAAATTCATCGGGGGTAATTTTACCTTTAACTATCATTTCCCCCACCCCAAATATGGAGTTAACCAGCACCACATTATTAAAACCGGTTTCCGTGTCCAGGGTGAACATCACGCCAGCCGAAGCCAAATCAGATCTGACCATTTTTTGCACTCCTACCGAGAGAGCTATTTTTAAATGAGAAAATCCCTTTTCTTCTCGGTAGGCAATAGCCCTGTCCGAAAACAATGAACCCATGCATTTCTTGCAGGCATCTATTAAGGCATTTTCCCCTTTTACGTTCAAAAATGTCTCGTGCTGTCCGGCGAAAGAAGCAGAGGGCAGGTCTTCGGCCGTGGCAGAAGAACGCACTGCCACACTCACCTCTTTTGTTCCATATTTCTTTGAAAGCTTGCGGTAATTGGCGACCACTTCTTTCTCCAAGTCCTCGGGCATGGTTCCTTGCAAGATTAACTTTCGGGCAGCTTCACCCGTTTTCCTTAAACTGGTCAAGCTTTTGGGATTGAACTTTTTGAATATCTTCTTTAGTTCCTTATCAATGCCGTTTTTTCTTAAATAATACCAGTAAGCGGAAGCGGTCAAAGCAAAACCGTCGGGAATATTGATTCCTTTTTTGGCAAGATGTCGCCGCATCTCTCCCAAAGAAGCGTTTTTTCCTCCAACCAAAGCTACATCTCTGGAGCCTATCTCATTAAACCATAATATGTTTTTTTGTTGTTTTTGCATATTACTTACAACTGGCAGAAGTAATGGGAGCGTTAATTTCTACTCCTGCGCCGGCAGCCTCGATGCACCAGTGTTTTCCTGAGCGTGCCACGAGGGGAAAAGAAGCGGCAAATCCCTCTCCATCGGCTGTTTCAAAACAAGTGACAACTTCCCCCGGATTTTCATTTTCTAAAGCCCTTTCTAATAATCCAAACGCTTCGGCGTCGCTTAAAGTATTGTTTGTTTCGTCGCAGACTTCTTCGTAACTTTCAACCCGGTTGTAGCTAAGCTGAGCGGCATTCCTAAGTTGATGCATGAATCTTTGAATATTGATGTCGTGGGCCCTGGCTCTGGGATTCTGCATATTAATTATAACAATAACAACCAGCAACCCGATTATGGCTATGGTGACTAAAAGCTCGATGAGGGTGAACCCCGCCCCCTTTCTATTTTTCATGATCGAATTATTTTTTTTATTTTTTCGACGACTTGTGGATTAGCCAGAGTCGATAAATCTCCCAACTTTTCTCCGGTAAAAAGCCTCCTTAAAATACGACGCATGATTTTGCCGGATCTAGTTTTGGGCAAATCTTCCACTAAATAAACTTCTTTGGGGAAAGCAATAGGACCTATTTCTTTTTTAATTTGTTCTATTACTTCCTGTTTTAATTTTTCGCTACCCTTCTTCGCTAAAGCTTCGGAGGGCACAGCAAAGACAACCGGTACTTCCCCTTTTATTTTATCAGGAATTCCAATAACCGCACACTCGGTAATTTCTGGATGCAAATTAATAGCCTCTTCCAGCTCACCGGTAGTTAACCTATGGCCGGCTACTTTAATTACATCATCAACTCTACCCAAAATTCTAATTAAACCATTTTTATCTTTATAGGCAGCGTCAGAAGTAAAATAAACCTTCTTTCCGTACTGACTCCAATAGGCTTCCTGATATTTTCGGGGATTTTTATAGATTCCCCGTAAAAGGCTAGGGGCAAAAGGCGGGAGTAAAATTAAATTACCTGGTTTTCCTGGGGGACAGAAGTTTCCTTGCCCGTCTAAAATATCGATTTTTATTCCTGGAAAGGGAAGACCAGTAAAAGCCGGCTTAAAAGGACCTATTCCCGGCAAAGAAGTAATAAGAATGCCACCGGTTTCGGTTTGCCACCAGGTATCTACAAGGGGGCATCTTTTTTTGCCTACATTTTTAAAATACCACAGCCAAGCCGCCTCATCGATGGGCTCACCAACCGAACCTAACAACCTTAACTGCTTAAATTTGTATTCCTTGATTACTTCGGCTCCGTATTTTTTAAACATTCTGATGGCGGTGGGAGCAGTATAGAAAATGGTCACCTTATGCTTTTCAATAATCTGAGCCCACCTGTCAGAAGTAGGATAATCAGGCGCTCCTTCAAACATCAAAGTAGTGATACCATTCAGTAAGGGAGAATAAACAGTATACGTATGTCCGGTAATCCAGCCTGGATCAGAGGTACACCAAAAAACATCCCCGGAATTACCCCCCACACCATAACGAGGATCAGCTTTGCTAATTTTGGTGCTCTTGGTGCTTTGTTCTCGTTTGGTGTGGGGGTGAAAATCAAAAATCCATTTCCCGGTCCAGTAAGCTTGGACGGTATAACCTCCAGTAGTATGTAAAATGGGCAGAAACTCTCCTCCAGTTCCACTTTCAGGAAGAATAAATAAGTGGTCTTCTGAATCCATTATTGCAGGTTTTAAAAAATCATTTTCCTTCTTAACTAAATCTTTGTACCAAATATCTCTCTTTGAATCCCAAGGAATTTTATTTTGAGCTCTCTTAACTATAATAACCTTTCTTACCTTTGTATCTTTTACTCCTTTATTAGCATTTTCTTTTAAGTTGATAATTTTTCCTCGCCGGTAATAGCCATCAGCAGTGATTAAAATTTTAGCTCCGGTATTTTGCAATCTTACTTTCAAAGCCTGAGGACCAAAAGCTGAGAAAACTACTGTATGGACGGCCCCGATCCTGGCGCAGGCCAGCATGGCCACGAATATCTCCGGAATCATTGGCAAATAAATTCCTACCCTATCTCCTTTCCTTACCCCCAGCTTTTTCAGGTAGTTAGCGCATTTGCAGACTTCGGAAAATAGTTCTTTGTAAGTTAAAATCCGGGGTTTCTCATTTATTGGCTCGGGTTCCCAGATTAAAGCTGGCTTATCTTTTATTTCCTCCCAGCCGGCCGAATTCTTCTCAAAAATATTTTCAGTAATATTTATTTTCCCTCCGATAAACCACTGAAAATACGGCGGCCTGCGTTTGGTCGGATCAAACACAAAGCCTTTTTTCCATTTTTTGTGCCAAAAAAGCTCACCAGCTAACTTCTCCCAGAATTTCACCGGATCTTTTTCCGCTTCTTTATAAATTTTTGGGTCTTTCACCCAAGCTCTGTTTTGAAATTCTTTGGTTGGATAATACAGTTCGCCTTTTTTTTGCATTAATTTATTATAACTTAATTAAAAAGGTTGCGCAAAAAAACATGTATCGAGAACCGTTCTCGATACATGTTTACTCAATGGCAACCTCTTCAAAGTCAGCTAACTCTTTTTTGGTTTGAAGCCAGTCATTAATAAATCTTTGGCTATTTTTAATTCCTCCTATTTCTTTAAGTAAAAATTCTCGGCTGGTGAGAGATGGAAAGTTTTTCTTTCCTAAGTAATCTGGATAGCTTGACCAGCGATAATCTTCTAAAAACTTTATTATTTTCTGTAATTCTCTCCCCTTAATACCCTTTTCCTTCCAATTTGGGATAAAAACCGCCACTGGATTAGTATGTATGTAAACAAAAACTGTCATTAATTGTTTATCATTTTTAATGTGAATGATATGATATTTTCCTTGTAATAAATGACCATTTCTTTTGTATTTCCTGTTATAATAACCGCCGTATCCGGCTCCAATTTTTCGCATAAACTTACTAATTCCGCCATCCTTTAGCTGTTTAATTAATAAATGCACATGATTCGGCATTAAACAGAACGCCCAAATTTCTACCAGTAATTTTCTTTTTAATGTATCGAGAACGGTTCTCGATACATCTATTCCTCTAGAGTTTTGTTTTCGATAATTCACTGGTGCAGAATCTTCGTTATTAAACACAAATAAATCATGAATCATGCGAAGATAATCTTTCTTATCTAGAAAGAGTTTTGTACCTTCAACTGCTTTAATCACAATATGATAAATTTCTCCGGTAACTATTGGCGGTCTTTTTATCGGCATAAAAATGTATCGAGAACCGTTCTCGGTACATTTACATTATAGCATGTATGTGTGAGAAACAAAAAATCAAGCCACTTGGGCTCGACTCTAAAGCTTAATTCGATTTAGCTTATTTAACTTAAAGGCTCTTGCCAATATATTCGGCCATCTCGGCTAACCTGCAGGCGTAACCATACTCGTTGTCGTACCACGCTAAAACCTTAACCAAATTGTCTTGAACCATGGTGTTTTCCAAATCAACAACAGCAGAGTGCGTGTTGCCGATGTAATCGGCGGAAACCAAAGGCAAAGACTCCACGGCCAAAATTCCCTTCAAGTTTTTGCTTTTGGCGGCTTTGATAAAGGCAGCATTCAAAGCGCGAGGAGAGGTTTTCTTTTTCACCTCGCAAACTAAATCCAGAATGGAAACCGTGGGAGTCGGAGTTCTGATGGCAATGCCGTCCAATTTTCCCTTCAATTCCGCCAATACATTGCCTATGGCTTTGGCTGCTCCCGTGGAAGTGGGAATAAGATTTAAGGCAGCCGCTCTCGCCCTCCTCAAATCTTTATGCGGGAGATCCAGAATTTTCTGGTCGTTGGTATAGCTATGAACCGTGGTCATAAATCCACGCACAATCCCCAAGGTTTCGTGCAAAACTTTGGCCACGGGAGCCAAACAATTGGTAGTGCAGGAAGCCATATCCACAATATCGTACTTTTTCAAATCCAATTTATTGGCGTTTACCCCCAGCACGCAGGAAGGAATTTTGTCGGGATCTTTTGAAGGAGCGGAAATTATCACCTTTTTGGCGCCCGCTGTAATATGCTTTTTAGCATCCTCGTATTTTCTAAAAACCCCGGTGCACTCTAAAACCACATCTATCCCCAACTTTTTCCAGGGAAGATTAGCGGGATCTTTTTCCGCCAAAAGCTTTACTCCCCGCATGGCTTTTTCGGCATTGGGATAATGGCCATAAACAGAGTCGTATTTTAAAAGGTGAACCAGGGTTTTTCTGTCAGTTAAATCGTTAATTGCCGCCACCTTTATGTTGGGGTGATTATCAATTATCCTTCTAAATGTGGGCCGGCCAATGCGGCCAAAACCATTGATAGCAATTTTTATCATAAGCTGAATTATTCAATATTAATATTTAATAATTTACTAATTCTTTCCTTATCAAATCCTATCACAATTTGACCATCGATGTCTGCGACGGGAACCCCCATTTGTCCGGATTTTTTAATCATTTCTTCCCGACCGGCCGCATCTTCTGCCACATTCACATCTTCAAAGTCAATTTTGTGTTGTTTTAAAAACTCTTTCAGGGTGACACAATAGGGGCAGGTGGGCGTGGAAAATACTTTTACTTTTGCCATAAATTTTTTTTATTATACTAAATAACAAATCGACATTATGTGGACCTTTGAGTGGCGTTTTTTTATTTTAGCAGTTAATGCCAGAATCAGTCCAGAACCAATAGAGTTCACACAAAGATATTATCGACAGCTTCCGTTGGGAGAAGAAGCATTGTCGCTGGTGGGAAGCTGTTGAGAACATTCCTCGGGGATAGACTCAAATGCCGAGCATACGGCTTCAAGATATGCCTGCGAATTTCCGTATCGATAAACGGAATTCGTCTTCACGCCGTTTATTATCAATGTGGGACTCCCGGTCACGCCGGCCTCATCGGTTACGGAAGCTTCATTTTTCATTAGGGAAAGCCCTTTTGAAAAAACGCAATCGGTTATGGCCGAAACATCCAATCCTGCGTTTTCGGCCGCTTCCTGCCAACAAGAGCCATTACTGCCGCAATTGTCGTTCACGTAAGTTGTAAACTGCCACCATTTATCCATTCCCCATTCTTGCAGAACGCAGGCCTCTCTTTCGTTTTGGTCAACTTCGGGCTGACCGTGCAATGAAGACACTTTTCCGTTGCTAACATTCACAATGTAATGGATATTCCAATCAACCTTGTCTTTTAATAAATTGTAAACCGGCAACATGGTATTTTCAGCTTGATTGCCGTAAGGACAAAAAGACATCACGAACAGCTCAACATTTGGTTTTTTGCTTTTGGGAATAGATTTATTTTCTTTAGAAGGTTCTCTTTTCTGAGGCAACTCTTCCAGAGCAAACCCCTGAGAAAAGAGTATTTTTCCGTCCTTGGTAATATACGAAGTGTAATCGTTTTCCTCGATTTTCAAATTAATTTCGTATACTCCCGATTTTTCTTCCACCGACACCAGGGAAGCCGTCACATTCTCTTGAATTCTCTCGTTAATAAAATTGATAGCCCTTTCTCCAGCTTCTTGGGCAGAAATGTCTCCTTGACTATACTGAAAGCCGTAAAAAGCACCTCCCCCTATTAATATTCCGACCGCGAAAACGATGAGTGTTTTTTTCATAAAATTTCAGACATTAATTTTAATTGATTGATTTTGCCGACCCTGCCTTTTTGGCAGGTTTTTTCAGAAAACATTTTAACTTTATCAGAACCGCAACCGTAAATCAAGAGAGGTATGGGCTCTGCGCAATGCCTTTTCAAAACGCAACAAGTGGAATGATCGGCTGTTACTACAATCAAAATATTTTTTAAACCCATCAAGGGCTCCAAGTGTTTATCTATTTTTTCGATAAAGTCTCTTTTGCCCCTGAAATTGCCATCTTCTGCCAAGCTGTCCGCGGCTTTTATATGCAGGAAGATAAAGTCGTATTTCTTTAACGAGCTTAAAACGGCTTGGATTTTTCCCCTTAAATTAGTTTTGGGAGAGCCGTCCGCTCCCTTCACTTTTATCAAGTCCATTCCCAAAGTCTCTCCGATTTGCCGGTAAAGAGCTTTGCCAGCAATACAGCAAGCCCTTAACCCGTATCTCTTTTTGAAAGAAGGCAGCTTTATCAAAGGACTGGCGCCCCTGGTAAGAATGTAGTTGGCGGGAGGCAAGCCCTGTTTCTTTCTCTTTTCATTCAAGGGATGGCTTTTTAGAATCTGGCTGGATTTCTGTAAGAATTCATTTAAAACCTTGGCTGTAAACTTGGCCTGGGGCGTTTTCTCTAAGGGAACTATCTTTTGTGCTTTTTTTCCCAGCTTTCCGTAGTGAGGATCCCCATCCGAGATTTGGCTGCTCAGATTTTTCCCCCGCATAATGATGCCGAGCCGATGGTTGCCGGCAGTTTTTATTAAAAACTTCACCCCCTGTATTTGCATTCCGTTCAAAGAATTAATCAAAGGCCGGGTTTTTTTTATCCTTCCCGCTCTTCTATCCACTATGTTAAAACTTTCATCCACCGTGCCAAAGTTGCCCCTCAGGGCAATGTCTCCCTTTTTCATTTTCATTCCAGCGCCCATGGCCGTAAAATATCCCCGCCTGACGGGATAAACTTTGGTATCGTAGCCGAAGAGGGAAAAATGACCTTCCTCGGAAGTGGGAATGGCAGTATGGAAAACCGGCTCTACCAGTCCGCATTTGCCTTCCTCTGCCAATTTGTCCAAATTGGGAGTTCTGGCCGCTTCCAAAGGGGTTTTGTTTCCCAATTGGGGAACGGGCCTGTCTCCCAAGCCGTCAATGACAATCAAGAGAATTTTTTTCATTTTAACTCTTCTTCGATTCTTAAAAGCCTGTTGTATTTGGCGGTTCTTTCTCCTCTGGCCGGAGCTCCGGCTTTGAAGTAGTCAGCGCCAATTCCCACGGCAAAGTCAGAAATAAAGTCGTCGTTGGTTTCTCCGGACCTGTGAGAAACCATGATTTTCCAACCGTAGGATTTAGCCAGCCCGGCGGCTTCCAAGGCCTCGGTGACGGTGCCGATTTGATTGATTTTCAGCAGGAGGGCGTTGCAGAGATTTTTCTCTTTAGCCATTTTTATTCTTTCGGGGTTGGTTACCAGCAAATCATCGCCGATTATTAAGATATCAGGGTTGAATTTCTTCCAGCTTGCCAAATCCGTTTCGGCAAAAGGATCTTCCAAACCGATAATGGGATATTTTTTAATCAAATGTCGGTAATACCTGATAAGGCCTTCTGATGTAAAAATCCCTCGCTTCATTTTGTATTTACTTCCTTTGTAAAATTGAGAAGCCGCCACATCAATAATGACCTTATTGTCCTTTATCAACTCCAGGGCCTGTTCGGGAATTTGGAAAGGCGGAACAAAGCCACCCTCATCTCCCACATTTTTTCCCAATTTTTTTCTTAATTTTTGGTAAATTTCCGAGGCGATTTCTAAGGATTTTCTAAAACTTTTCGTCCCGGGAACAATCATAAATTCCTGAAAATCCAAATCATTTTCAGCATGAACTCCCCCATTAATTACATTAAACGCCGGCCGGGGCATCGATACCGCATTTCTCACGGCCGTAGAGAATATGGTATTGATATATTTCCAAAGAGGGAGATTTTGGGTGGCGGCGGCGGCGCGGCAGACAGCCATCGAAATCGGCGTGGTGGCGTTAGCGCCAATGTTTAACTCTTTTAAAATCTCGTCAACGCCTTTTTGATTTGCGACATTTTTTTCCTTTAATCTGGGGGCAGCAATTCTATTAATATTCATTACCGCTGTTTGGGAGTCCGCCGTTTTCGCTTCGTGTTTTCCTCTGGAAGCTCCCGAAGGTGCCGAATCCCGGAAAAGCCCCCTATCTGTAACCAAATCGACCTCCACCGTCCAGTTAGCTCTGGAATCCAAAATCTTTCTGGCCTTTATTGATTTTATCTTAGACATATTAAACGCCGGCTGAGGCAGCCGTCTTCATAAATTGTCTTTGATTATTCCTTTTTTTTGAGATATTCATAGGCCGATAAAGCGGCTTGGCAGCCCTGGCCGGCCGCCACGACAATTTGTTTCCATTTGATATCGGTGACGTCTCCAGCAGCAAAAAGTCCGGGAGTGCTGGTTTGGCAAGTTTTATGATCAACTTTTATCTCATCTTTTTCGTTAAAGTCTACCAGGTCTTTAACAAAGAAGGTGGCTGGCTGACTCCCAATTTCAACAAAAACTCCCTGAACCCGCAAAGTTTGAAGTTTTTTTGATTTCCGGTCCTGATAAACCACGGAGTCAACGAAATTCTTCCCCTGGATTTTCTTCAGGGCGGCCGAAGTTATAACTTCTATTTTTCCCGTTTTTTTCGCCCGTTGTTGGTTTTCCTCGCTGGCTTTCACTTCGGGGGCAAATTCTAAAATATACGCTTTCTTGGCGTATTTTGTCAAAAATATAGCCGCCTCAAATCCGGAATTTCCTCCGCCGATTACAGCCACTTCTTTATCCGAAAATAAGGGGCCGTCGCAGGTGGTGCAGTAGCTTACACCCTTTCCTATGAACCTTTTTTCGCCTGGCACTTCCAGAGGTCGGGGGTCGGCTCCGGAAGTTATGATAACTGCTTTTGCCTGAAATTGTTTTCTTGAACTAGTGGAAACCGCAAAGCCGCTACCGATTTTTTTAATTTTCCCCACCGCGTCCTTTTCAATATCAATTTTGTTCTTTCTTAAATGCTTCTCAAATTTTTGAATCAGTTCCCAACCGGATATTTTTTCAAAACCGGGATAATTTTCTATCTCCACGGTTTTTCTGGCCATTTGGCCGCCGAAGTTCTTGGTAATCAAAAGAGTTGTAAGTTTTTGCCTGGCGGCATAAATGCCGGCTGTCATTCCGGCCGGCCCTCCGCCAATAATGATTAAATCATACATATATCGCTTTCGGGATTGCTTCAATTAAATCTGTAGCTAAAAGGCCATCTTTTTTGGTTTGGCTGGCTATTTCTCCGGCTTTGCCGTTAATGTAAGCTGCGGCCTGAGCAGCCAGAAAGGGGGTTATCCGCCGAGCCATCAAAGCTCCACAAATACCTGCCAAAGTATCCCCACAACCACCGGTGGTCATTAAGGGGGTTCCCGTCTTGTTCACGGCCACTTCTTTGCCGTCGGAAATAATGTCTGTTTTGCCTTTGAGGAGAATTGTTGTTCCCAATCTGAAAGCTTCTTCCTGGACCGCTTTGATTTTTTCTTCATCGGATTTTCCCACTACTTCTCGGCCGGTCAGCACATAAAATTCATAGCCGTGGGGAGTGAAAAGAAAATTTTTCCCCTTGAACAACTCGGGCTTATGCGCCACCGCGTAAATGGCGTCGGCGTCCACTACCACGGGTAAAGAAATCTGCGACAAATATTTTGCGGTGGTTTCTTGCGTTTCTTTGCTTCTACCTAATCCCCCGCCGATAACGACGGCTACATTTTCTCTGGCAGCTATTTGGGCCGATTCGGTTATTGAAATCAGCGTGGTGAAATCCGGCTCATCCAGCCACTTACCTTCCAGGGGGTAAGCCGCCAGATTCGGAGAAAAAGAAGCTATGATGTCCGCCGCTCTTTTGGGTGCCAAAATCCTTACCATATCCACTCCGGCCCGAAAGGCTGCCAAAGATGAAAGCGCCGGAGAACCGGAATAAAATTCGGAGCCGCCAATAACCAGCAAAAGTCCGAAATCATACTTCCGGGCGTCGGTCGGCCGCGGTTTGTAAACTTTTTTTAAAATATTTTTGGTAACTTCAATCATAGGATTTTTTAATATTTTTTAGTTCAGAATTCCTAGTTCAGAATTTAGAGCCGCAGGGCAATGCAAGGAGTTTTTGAGTCAATGATGTCATCGATAAAAAAAGAGTGCGGGGGAGATATCCAAAAAGAAAGCAAAAAAGAAAGCCAATCTTTTACCGGCTTTCTTCTTGCCTTTTTCTTAAAAAAGCGGGGATATCCCATTGGTTTTCCTGTTCCAATAAATCTCTTTCTGCTTCTTCCACCTCTTTTCTTAAATCCAAAGCGCTCTTCCTGGTCAAGGATTTTTGTTCGGGTTCTGTTTTTTCAAATCTTGGTTCAGGTTCGGGCTTGTCCTCCACTAATTTTTTAGCGGATTTTTTAGCGGAGGGGTTCGGTTTTGCTTTTGCTTTTGCTTTTGCTTTTGGTTTTGCTTTTGGTTTTGGTTTTGGTTTTACCTTTGGTTTTGCTTTTTTCTTGGTTTTTTTTCTTGGCTTCTTTTTTCTCAGTTTCGGCTTGGGCCCCTCTTTCTGCTCAGGTTGAGGTTCTGGTTTTCTTTTCTTTGTTGAAGCTGTTTTATTCGCCGAAGTGGCTACGGAGGCCGAGTCGGAGGATAAAGGTTTTAATTTAGTTTGACGACGGCGGGGCTCTTTCCCGCAGCCTACCGCCAGCAAAGTAATCCTAATTCTATCCTTATAAGCTGCGTCCTGAGAAATGCCGAAAATTATTTTGGCCCTTTTGTTGAATTCAGCAATCGTCTGAGAAATGTGTTCTACCTCCTTCATCCCCAAATCCTGGGAAGCGGTAATGTTGTAGATAATTTTTTCGGCTCCCAGAATACCGTATTCGTTAAGCGGGCTTCTTAAAACTTCCTTTGTAGCCGCCTCCGACTTGTTCTGGCCTTGGGAGATAACGCTGTTTAAGTATGATAATTTACCCTTGCCTTCCAAGATAGTCTTTAAGTCGGCGAAATCAATGTTAATTAGTCCCGGCAAATAAATCATTTCGATCAATCCCCTCAGATTTTGAGCCAACTTTTTATTTATAGAAGAAAAAGCCTGAGTGATAGGAGTCGACTTGTCGATGATCTTAAAGATATTTTCGTTAGGAATAATGCAAAAAGCGTTAAGATGGGGGGTAATTCTTTCCAGGCTGTTTTTGGCGGCTTGGAACTTTTTCCCTCCTTCGAACTTAAAGGGCAAAGTAAATATGCCGAAAGTCATCACTCCCATTTCTTTGGCTATTTTGGCAAACTCGGGGCACGCTCCCGAACTCGTTCCTCCGCCCAGGGTGGACACCAAAATACACAAATCGATTCCTTTGAAAAATCTGGCTATTTTATTTCTTTCCTCTCTGGCGGCTTTCTGGCCCACCTTTGTATCCATGCCGCAACCCAAGCCATGGGTCAAATTCTGGCCAAATTGAAAAGTCCTGACGGCTTTCCCTATTTTTCTTAAAGCTTGGAGGTCGGTGTTGGCTGCCACAAAATCCACTCTCTTCAATTGGGGGGCGATTTCAGAAACAATAGAGCTTCCACCCCCTCCTACTCCGATTACCCTGATGCGGGTTCGGTGAATCACCTCTTTCTTAAATTTCAACCTTGGAGTTCTTCGGACCTTTTTCTTTGAAGCTTTTTTGTCCTTGGTTTTCTTTTCCTTCCCTTTCTTTATTTTTTTTGTTTTCTTGGACATCTTCCTTAATTATATGTCTAGCCAATAAACCAAGTCAAGCAAAAAGCGGGGTTGGGTTCCCCGCCTTCCCGCCTTTTCTCGCCGCTCACTGTCACAAGGGGCACGGTAATAATTTTCCGTCCTCTTAGGGCGACCATCTTTGCCAAATTCCCCTTTTTGAACTGTTTCCACCGCTTTTACTCCGAAACAAGTTCATTGCCTGGCCGTCCAAAAAACCCTTCCAGCCGTTCTGAATGCCGACCCTCTTTTTCATTTCGTTCACCTCCACCGCACTCTCTTTTTGAAGAATATTTCCATAAGCTCCATTTCCACCCTGGCGGAAAATTGAGATTTTTCTTTTTTGAGCCCGCTTTTCTCTAAAATATCTGCGATGGCCCCATTATCTTGATTGATAATGGCTTCTGCCACGGCATCCGTCAAAAAAGGCGAAATCGAACCGCTTATGATAATGCAATATGTGTCCAATTGATTACTAAAGCGCAGAGCTATCGGATACTCCGCATCGGGCACTCCAGTGTAATCTATGAAATATCCTTTGTAAAAATACTGTCTTTGCAGAGGATTTAATTCCATTTTATTTACCTCTCCCCTCTCTTTTCTACGGTTTTCAAAGAGCGTTTCGCTTCTTAATTCTTTATATTTTATATTTTAATGAAGATAAAAGGTTGTCAAGATTGTGCGCCGGATGAGGACACCTACCAAGAAATTTCAATTAACACCCCGAAATTTTTACTACATCTAAAATAATTTTTTCAACTTCATTCTCCAATATTTCAGCCACATTTGGTTTTGTTCTACCCTCATCGCCGCTTATTAGCTCTTTTATATAAAGTCCCGCCTCACCCGTAATCTTAAGTTGGAGTTTTTTCTTCCCTAACAATTTCCAGGAAATTCTTTTTACCCTTCTTTTTCTCCACTTATCAGCCCTTCTATGCACCACCCTAAGAGGAGTTTTTTGAAAAATTGGCTCTGCGATTAATTTTTTAAGCCATTTCAGTTTTTTTCTTTGAATCGGCTTTTTGAAAATTACCTCAGCTAAATAACTTTTATCAACCTTCTTAGACTTTAGGTTTCCCACTTCTATCCCGTCTTCTATAATTTTTAATCCAGAAACCTTAACCTTCTTGGACTTGTTTATTTCTTTTTGAACTTTTCTTAATTTAATTTTTCTTTTAATTGGTTTAACTAGCTCGATAATGAATGGCCTCCAACCAAGACATCTTACATCTATATCTTCTCTCCCCAAGCCATGGAAAGCAGATTTTTTTGACCCGCTAGCTTTTAACAAAGGTCTTTCAATCTCTTCTTGTATCGAGGTTGGATACGGTTTTCTGGTTGTTTGAGGTATTCCCCTAACAAGCTTTTTATATTTTCCAAAAACATACAGACCCTTCACCTGAAGCGAGATTTCGTTGTTTTTTAAATCTACCAAAATCGTTATATCTGGATTTTCCGCCTCAAATCTTTTTCCTGTAAGTTTTTCGATCAGCTTGCCGATTTCACGATTTATTTCAGATTTTATCGGTTCTGCCCACTCTAAGTTAGCCGTTTTAAGAACTTTTTCTTCCGCTATGAGCATTTGATTGGGAATTTTACTTCCCACTAGAAAACTTTCAAATTCAACCCTTTTAAGCTTTTTTAAAATAGCCTCAACAACATTCTCTATTTTTTCATCAAAAAAATTTTGGCAAACAAAGCATCTCGGTGGCCGGCGTGCTGTAATTTTAATATTTCTAAATTTTATTCCATAAAAATTTAAAGGATTAATTTCAATTTTTTCACCGGTATCTATTAAGAAAGCAACCCAATTTCTTAAAATAAATCCCCTCTCTTTATTACTTAAACCAAAAACAAGTCGCCCAAACGACCTTCCCAAGCAATTATCACACAACGCATATTTCTTTAAAGTTTTAAGCAAAACTTCTTCAGCTTTCATTTGTGTATAAGCGTGTATAAGAGTTGATTAAAAAGTTAATTATTTCAACGCTCTTAAAGGAAAATTGACAGAGTAATTAATTTTTGATAATATAAAATTTGTATGGCAAAGACAAAAGCTGCAGGTTCAACCAGACTGGGAAGGGACTCCCTGCCCAAATACCTGGGAATTAAGCTTTTTGGAGGACAAAAAGCCAGGCCCGGGCAAGTAATAGTCAAGCAGCGGGGCACCAAGTTTCTTCCCGGAAAAAACGTAAAGCGCGGAAGAGACGACACGCTCTTTGCTACGGCCGAGGGTGTGGTTAGATTTGTGACCAAACGGAAGAGAAAATTTGATAATTCTCAGAGAGTGGTAAAAGTAGTTAATGTAGAATAAAAAATTATCAAATTTTCATACAATATTTTCATACAAAATAATAAAATATTTTGGCCCGAAACTTCCATACACTAGACTACGGAAGTTTGTGGCCTATTTACTTTCTTTTTTGATGGTTCTATCTTTTTTGGGGGCTCTATTTATTTTTCTATAGCCGCTTTAATAAACTCTTTAAACAAAGGATGGGGCCGCAAGGGCCTTGATTTAAATTCCGGATGAAATTGACTTGCTAAAAAGAAAGGGTGATGGGGCAGTTCTATAATCTCTACCAAGTCCTTCTCGGGATTGACTCCCGACATCACCATTCCTTTGATCTTCAGGGCCTCCCTGAACATGTTGTTCAGCTCGTAGCGGTGGCGGTGGCGCTCCATAACAGAAGAGGTTTTGTATGCCCTGAAGGCCAATGTTCTTGGCTTTATTTTGCACTTATATTCTCCCAAGCGCATAGTCCCTCCGTACTTTTTTTCCCCCAAAAGGGTTTTTTGCTCCGGCATGACGTCAATGACGGGCTTTGCGGTTTTAGGATTGAACTCGGTGGAATGCGCTCCTCTAAGCTTGCAGACATTTCTGGCAAATTCAATCACTGCCAGCTGCATTCCCAGACAGAGACCCAAAAAAGGAATTTTCTGCTTGCGGCAGTACTCAATCGCTTTTATCTTTCCTTCAATTCCCCGATGTCCGAAGCCGCCGGGCACGATAATGCCATCAAATCCCTTCAATTCCTTGAGAAGTTTTGGATCTTTTTCGTAATTTTCGGCTGAAAGCCAGTAAATTTCGGGTTTTCTTTTGTGGAACCAGGCAGCGTGCTTTACTGCCTCCAAAACGGAAATATAAGAGTCCATCAAGGTAAACTTCCCGGTTTCAAAATATTTCCCAACAATGCCGATTCTCACGGGATTTTTAGCCGTTTGGATAACCCGGACCAGTTTTTTCCAATCTTTAAGGTTACTTTTCTTTTTGGCGCGAAGACCGAACTTTGCCAGAATCCTCTCTCCCATTTTGTCTTTTTCGAAATTAAGCGGAATCTCATATATTGATTTGATGTCCGGGGCGGAAATAACGTCTTTCTCGGAAACATTGCAGAAAACGGATATTTTCTTTTTTCGGGGCTCGTCAATGGGAATGACAGACCTAGCAATGATTATTTCGGGCTGAATACCCGCCATATTCAGCCATCTGACCGCCTGCTGGGTGGGTTTTGATTTCATCTCACCGATCATTCTGGGTACGGGCAGATAGCTTATCAATATGAAAAGAACCTGTCGGGGATCTTTAAGTTTCATCATTCTGGCGGCTTCCAAAAACAAAGAATTCTGATATTCTCCCACGGTCCCCCCGATCTCAATCAAAACAAAATCAGCCTTCGTTTTTCTGGCTGCTTTTTTTATCCGGGAAATCACCTCCTCCGGAATATGAGGAACCAC
>CAYYJV010000005.1:0-23302 GCA_964472225.1 uncultured Candidatus Saccharibacteria bacterium
CTCCTCTTCCTTTTTTTCTCTCTCTCCAGGTTGCTGCGGAAAGCCGCCGCCGGAAAGTTTTTTGAAAAGAGCGATGGCTTGGAGCAAGGACTTATCAAAACCCTCAGCACCGTCCACCCCGACTTCTGTTCGAGCATTGTATATGTAAGCAATCAGTCTTTCGGTTAATTTATCGCCAAACCGATAAACCTCTTTTCTTAATTGCGGGTCTGAATCAATCTCTCGTTGAATTTCTTCCGGGGTTTTCCCTCGGGCTTTGGCCCGCAATTTCATCACTAAGCCCATGGTCTGCTCGGCTTGAGTATCGGTTGTATGCTCCATCGCCCGGGATTTAAATCTTTCCTCCTCGGGTTGGGACATTAATGCCTCCAGTTTTGCCGGCACCCTTACTTCTTCGATGACCAAGCGAAACTCGCCCTCCTTGAAACCAGCTTTCACTAAAGGAGATTCGGGGTCGTGAAATATTCGATCCGCTTCGTCTTTGATTTTTTTAAGATTCTGAGTGGCTGTCTTCCAAACGTGCTTGCCGACAGCAATTCTTACTGCCTCGCGGACGGCATCTTTCAGATATTCTGATAACTCTTCTTCAGTTGTGGGTACTTTGGCTCTTACCACTTCAATAAGCCTGCCGTCACGAGGAAAAGAAAGATACACTGTAGAGTCAACAGTCAGCGGCTGCGAGCCGTACCCTTCACCAACCTTGGTCGCCTTGGTGTAGGCCTGAACGGGAGGTATAGCCACTTTGTACTGTCCGCTGGATACCCTGATTAAATAGTTCCAGCGGAAAAAGCAGGGAACGAAATGGGGGCCCGATTTGCAGTAAGCAACAGGACTGCCCATGATCACTTTAACTCCCAGTTCTGTCGGCCCCACTCTCCGCACAGAAAGCAGCAACCAAATCAATAAAACTGCTCCGAAAATAATCCATCCTAACATTTCTTGCCTCCTTATATTTAATTTTACCCTCCATTATACTCCTTTTCTTTGCCCTTGTCAATAACTCTGCTATAATAAAGACAGTATGGCGCGATATACTGTTCCCAAATTCATTGAGCACAAAGCCAAAATAGTAGGGCCCCTGACTTTCCAGCAATTTCTTTACATCGGGGGAGCTGCGGCTATTTGTTTTATTCTTTATTTCACTCTTCCCCTTTTTTACTTTATCATGACCGCTCTGCCTGTTATGCTGGTGGGGGCGGGCTTGGCTTTTGGCCAAATCGGGGGAAGATCTTTGCCTGTTGTGTTGAAAAATTTCCTTTCTTTTTCTTTCGGCCCTAAAATTTATCTCTGGAAGAAAAAAACCAGCCTGCCCCCGAAATTCAAGGAAAAGAAGGTGGAACCGGAGCTGAAAAAAGCCGAGGAAACGCCAGTGCCCACGGCAGTAGGGAAGAGCAAGCTGAAAAATCTTTCCACCCAGGTGGAAACCGGCACAAAATAAACAATAATTTATAAGACATAATGAATAATGACAAAGAAAAATTCAAAAATGAATTTAAACAAAAACTTTACCGGTGGGTTTTAAAACTTTTAAGATTCGTTGACGAATTACCAAAGAAAGACAGTGTTTCGCGAATTTTAGGAGACCAATTAATTCGAAGTGGCACAAGTATTCTATCAAATTATGTGGAAGCTCATTCTTCAAGCTCTAAACGAGATTTTGCCCACTATTTCCGAACCTCATTAAGATCGGCAAACGAAAGCAAGGTTTGGCTCGCTCTTTTACGAGACATTAAACGTGGAGAACAAGAAGAAATTAACGACTCATTGAAAAAACTTCAGGAAATAGCTGCCATCTTGGCTTCAAGTCTTATTACACTTAAGAAAAAATAGAAAATTATTCATTTTAAATTGTCATTATATTTTATTAATTTTTAATTATCAATTAAAATCATGCCAACGGCTTCCACTCAATCATTTTTGGAGATCGATCAAATACGCGAGGGGGTGATTATTTTGAAAAATAAAGCCCTGAGGGCTGTGTTAATGGTCTCTTCTTTGAATTTCGCTTTGAAATCTGATGAAGAGCAATCAGCTATTATCTCCCAATTCCAGAGTTTCTTAAACTCTCTGGATTTTACCTGTCAAATTATTATCCAGTCTAGAAAGTTAAATATCACGGGCTACCTAGACAAAATAAAGGAATTGGCCAATAAGCAGCAAAACGATCTTTTAAAAATCCAAACCAAGGCATACCATGATTTCATAGAAGAACTGGTGGGAGAAGGAAATATTATGTCCAAGCACTTCTTTGTGGTGGTGCCTTTTACGCTTTTGGAAGCTAAAGAGCCGACGGGAGGAGGATTACTAAGGGCCCCGAAGGTCCCCACACTGACCGAAGAGACCTTCCAAAGGTGCAAACAACAATTGTGGCAAAGAATGGAATTTGTGGCTTTGGGATTAAGAAGGTGCGGACTGCAGGCCATTCCCTTGACTACGCCGGAATTAATTGAATTGTTCTGGGGTCTCCATCACCCAAAGCAGGCCGAGGTCGGCTATTATCCCGAGGTACCTCCGGAACTATCTAAATAAACCAATCAAACCAATCGTCAAAAAAAATCATCAGGGTTTCATCAAATATGAAATTATTCAAAAAAAAGAGGAAAAGAGAGCCTATCCCCGAAAAAATCTTTGAATCGGAGCCCATTAGGGCGGTGGATATCGTCGCGCCTGCTTCAATTGAGGTAAAACCATCTCATTTGGTCCTGGGAGAAAGATTGACCAAGTCCTTTTTCATTTTTTCCTATCCCCGCTATTTGAGCACGGCTTGGTTCGCACCAGTAATCAACCTGGATGTGCCCATGGACATCTCTTTTTTTATCCACCCCATTGACGCCGGCCTCATTTTAAAACAACTAAGAAAAAGGATTACCGAGGTTCAGGCCGAAATCTCGGAAAGGGAAGAAAAAGGGCTCATCAGAGATCCGGCTCTAGAAACCGCTTATCGTGATATTGAAGAGTTAAGAGATAGATTAATGACCGCCCAAGAAAGAATGTTTCAACTGGGCCTTTATTTAACGGTTTACGCTGATTCGGAAAAGGAATTGGACAGTGTTGAAACAATCCTCCGCTCTATTTTAGAGTCAAAGCTGATATACATAAAACCAGCTCTCTATCAGCAAAAAGAAGGCTTTATTTCCACTTCTCCCTACGGCTTGGACCAATTAACTGTTCATGCTCCGATGAATACGGGACCGCTATCCTCTTGTTTTCCCTTCGTTTCCTTCGACCTCAGTTCTAATGAAGGAATTCTCTACGGCGTCAATCAGCATAATAATTCACTGGTGCTTTTTGATAGATTCAGCTTGGAAAATGCAAACATGTGCGTTTTCGGAACCTCGGGGTCCGGAAAATCATATATGGTAAAATTGGATACCTTGCGTTCTTTGATGTTGGGAACAGATATTATTATCGTTGACCCGGAAAACGAATACCAGGCCTTGGCGGAAGCTGTCGGCGGCTCCTATTTTAAAATGTCTCTGAGTAGTCCCCACCACATTAATCCTTTTGAATTACCCATCCCCCGAGAGGACGAAAAACCGGAAGATGTTTTAAGGTCAAGCATTATCAACTTGGTGGGGTTAATGAGAATAATGCTGGGGGGGCTAACCCCGGAAGAAGACGCCATTATGGACCGAGCCCTTACCGAAACCTACGCCGCAAAAGACATTACCCCTGGGTCTGATTTTTCCAAGGCAGAGCCGCCCCTGATGTCAGATTTGGAGAATGTCTTAAAAACCATGGAGGGGGCCGAGTCTCTGGTTACTAGGGTCAGAAAATATACCCGCGGCACTTACGCCAACTTCTTCAATAACCCCTCCAACGTCAATATGAAAAACAATTTGGTGGTTTTCGGCATCAGGGACATGGAAGAAGGGTTGAGGCCTATGGCTATGTATATCATCACCCGCTATATCTGGAACCAAATTCGTTCAGAGCTCAAGAAAAGAATCTTTGTGGTAGACGAAGCCTGGTGGTTGATGAAATCGGAAGACGGGGCCTCCTTCCTTTTCGGCATCACCAAGAGAGCCAGAAAATACTGGCTGGGGGTGACCACTATCACCCAGGACATCAACGATTTTATGAAATCGGAGTACGGCAAACCCATTATTACCAATTCCGCCCTTACTCTTTTGATGAAACAAAGTCCGGCCACCATTGACGTTACTCAAAAAACATTCAGCCTGACCGACTGGGAAAAAGATCTGCTGCTGGGGTCGGCGGTAGGGGAGGGAATCTTCTTCGCCGGCCAAAAGCACGTGGCAATAAAAATAATGGCCTCTTATTCAGAGGACCAGTTCATCACCACAGCTCCCGAAGAAGTGATGAAAATAAAGAAAGCCAAAAAGAAAATAAAAAAGAAATAACGAAGTAAGAGAAAATAACGCCCGAGTTTGTCCGCCTACACGCTTAATTAACTATACTATAGCACGGGTAATTAGGTAAAAATTAGGAGTTACGGATAGGACCTGATTACTATATGTCTTTCTGGCTCTAAGCCAACGCTCTCGGTAACCACATCTCCGCGCGAAGCCAGCGCCAAATGAACAACCCTTCTTTCAAAAGCTGGCATAGGTGGGAGGTGTTTTTCTTTTTTGGTCAAGACCACTTCGTCGGCCGCCTCTTTAGCCATTTCTTTTAAGTACTCGGCTTTTTTCTTTTTGTAGTCATTGATGTCGAGGTTGATATAAAAAGGGCCGTCTGCCGCTACCTGTTTCCTTAATATAGCCCTTAAAAGGTGCTGGGTCTCAGCCAGGGTTTGCCCTCTTTCTCCAATTAAAATCTGCGGCTCATCCATTTTTAAATTAATGGACACGGTGGAATCTTGCGACGAAGTTATTTCTATCTCTGCCTCAAAATCGGCCTTGGCAAAGAAGGCCTTGCTGACTTCTTTAATTTTTTCTAAATTTATCTGCGTCATTTTTCCTTTTTATTTCTTCCTTAAGATAACATATTGCTGGACGATTGTAAAGATGGTGGTCGTCAGCCAGTATAAAGCAATGGCCGAGGGCAGACGCCATAAGATGAAAACGGTGAAAAGTGGAAAAAAATAGAGCATTTGCTTCTCCATCATCGAAGACAAGTCGGGGGGACCAGATTCCCGGGTTTTTTTCTTGGGAGCAACCATTTTTGTCTGCACGAATTGGAAAATACCGGTGATAATCGCGAGAACCGCAGAGGCTTCAGCCAAATTAACGATACCCAAGAAGGTAGTATCTATTGGGCCGGGGCAGGACACGAAACCGTATAAATATTTGAGCTGTTCTGTCCCAAAACCCCGCCAAAAAACCCGAAAAAGACCGATCAGAATCGGCAGTTGAATCAAAAGGGGCAAACAGCCGGAAAAAGGATTAATCTTCTCCTTTTTGTAAAACTCCATCATGGCCCTGGCCTGCTTCTCTTTGTCATCCTTGAATTTATCCTGAATCTCTTTTATTTTTGGCTGGAGCTCCCGAAGGGATTTTTGGGCCCGGATAGCTTTGGCGCCCAGAGGATAAAGGATAAGCTTGATCAGAAGCGTCAAGACGATAACGGCAATCCCGAAATCCTGCCCCGGCAAATACAAATACAGCAAAACCAGCGCATTAAACAGCGGTTGGTATAGTATTAAATTGAAAGCATCAACAAAAAAGCTTATCATATTCTATGGCAAGTCTACTCCTCCAGAATGATAAGGATGGCACTTTAATATTCTTTTAAGCCCCCGCCAACTTCCCGATAAAGGCCCGTATTTCTGAATGGACTGCTTAGCATACTCTGAACAACTAGGATAAAAACGACAACGAGGCCCAAAGAAAGGGGAAATAAAAAATTGATAAAATTTAATAATTTTTAGAAATAGTTTTTGGATCACGTTAATTTACCCCTTTGAAGAATTTTTTTTACCGCAGCTTTTATTTCTTCAAAATTTTTGGTTTCAGAACCCTTTAAGGCCACCCAAACCCCATCAAAACCAACTCTTATTTCTGAAAGCTTTTTTCTCACTGCTTCCCTTAATCTTCTCTTGATTTTGTTCCTCAAAACAGCTTTTTTGGCAACCTTCTGTCCCACCACAAAACCAAAACGGCTTGTTTCGAGGTTATTCTTGGTAAATTTAAGCAATAAAAAATCTTCCCTTATTCCTTTCCCTTCTTTAAAAACCCGTTCAAGGTCGGTTTTCTTTTTTAGGCGATTTTTTAGGGGCAACATAGTCGCCATCTTTTTTTTCTCCTTCTCCTGCTTAATATCTTTCTCCCGCCGCGCTTTCTTTTGCGGTTCATAAACCCATGTGTTTTCTTTCTTTTTCTCTTTTTGGGCTGATAGGTAATACTCATAGATTTTGATTGAGGCCTTATTAAGATTTTAACACCTTATCCCCATTTTTTCAACAGCAATATGATTTTTTAATTCATTTTGCTTTTATTTGACATGTGGTATTATATAAATTGATGACTAAGGACGAACTCTGGCAGGCGTTATTAGCCCAAATCCAATTTAATATTTCCAAGGCTAGTTTTGCCACCTGGTTCAAGAATACCGGAATTTTAGCCAAAAAAGGGGGGCAGGTAATAATTTCCGTACCCAACAACTTTTCCAAGGAATGGCTGGAAAACAAATACAATAAGCTCATCTTTAAAATCTTGCACAATTTGGACGAAGAGATAAAAGAAGTAAAATACACGGTTGATCATTCCAGCGTTAAACAGAAATATCCCTCAGCAGGTGCGTCGGTTGAATCAGAAGAAGCGCCTCAGTTAGAATTTCAAGAATTCAAGGTGGACAGAGAAACTAGCTTAAACCCTCGCTATACTTTCGAAAATTTTGTAGTGGGGCCTTTTAATGAACTTCCCCAAGCCGCGGCCTGGGCGGTTTGTCAAAACCCTGGCTTTGTTTATAACCCCCTCTTCATATATGGAGGGGTGGGCCTGGGCAAAACCCACCTTTTGCAGGCAATCGGAAACGAAATTAGAAAAAAATACCCCCAGAAGAAAATAAAATACATTTCTTCTGAAAAATTCACTTCGGGGATTGTTAATTCCATTAAAAATCATGATGTCGAAAGGTTTAAATCCTTTTACAAAGATATAGATGTGCTAATTATCGACGATGTCCAGTTTTTGGCCGGGAAAGAAAAAACTCAGGAAGAATTCTTTCATATTTTTAACGCTCTCTATGAAAAAAACAAGCAGATAGTTCTTTCTTCTGACCGGCCGCCAAAAGCAATATCCGCCCTGGAAGAAAGATTAAGGTCCCGTTTCGAAGGAGGTATGATAGCCGACATCAGTATGCCCGATTTTGAAACCCGGGTAGCTATCCTGAAAACCAAGGCCAGCGAAAAAAAAGTGAACTTTTCGGACGAAATATTGGAATACATCGCTTCCCACATCCAAAACAACATCAGAGAATTGGAGGGGGCCTTAAACAGGTTAGCGGCTTACCAAAAACTCAACAACCAATCTCCCAACTTGGAAGTGGCTAAAACTTTGCTTAAAAGCATTATTTTCTCTCCCAAGAAGGTTGTCAGCCCGGAAAAAATAATTAAGGTGGTATCCTCTTTTTACGATTTAAAAGAAAAAGATATCCTTACCCATTCTCGGAAAAAAGAGATAGTTAAACCTCGCCAAATAGCCATGTTTCTGCTTAGGAAAGAATTAAAAAGCTCTTTTCCTTTTATTGGTAGGAAGTTTGGAGGCAAAGACCATACTACCGCTATTCATGCCTATAATAAAATTTCAAAAGAGATGGAAACCAATGAAAATTTAATTGAGGAAATCAACTTAATTAAAGAACAAATAAGACGTGCTTAACCTGTTAAAAAAAACTGACTGTTAAATTTTCGCTTTTTTCCTCTTTTTATTAAAGGTCTTATCCACACACTTTTTCTCAGTTTATACCCCGATAAATTAATCTTAAAATTAATATTAATTATAAATTAACAACAACTATGAAGGTAATAGTTTTAAAAGAAAATTTAAATACAGGTATTAATATTGTGGCAAGAGCTAGCGGAAAAAATCTAACTCTTCCTATTTTAAATAATATTTTAATTTCTGCGGAAAAGAATTTTTTAAATCTTTCGGCTACTGATTTAGAATTAGGAATTAAATATTGGATTTTAACTAAAATAGAAAAAGAAGGAAAAATTACCGTTCCTTCTAAGGTTTTTTCCGGTCTTATTAATTTTTTACCCAACGAAAAACTAACCTTAGAATCTAAAAATCAAACTCTCTACATTAGTTCAGAAAATCATAAAACTCAAATTAAAGGACAAACAGCGGAAGAATTTCCTATTATTCCTAAAATAGAAGATAAAAATTCTATAGAATTAAATTGTGCACAATTTTGCAAGGGTCTGTCTCAAGTAGTAGATTTTAGTGTTTTAAATCAAGCTCGCCCCGAGCTATCGGGAGTTTATTTAAGTTTCCAAAAAAACAAACTACAATTAGCCGCTACCGACAGCTTCAGATTAGCTGAAAAAAATCTTTATCTTGAAAAAAATAACCAAAAACCTGCCGTTCATACACAAGAGATTTCTTTTATTTTACCTCAGAAAACAGCCAGAGAAATAATTAATATTCTTTCTGATAAAAAAGGGAAACTTAGGCTTTATTATTCTTCTAATCAGGTTTTATTTGAGTATTTAATGGAAGAAACCTCTCACCCTCAAATTGAAATCGTTTCCAGGTTAATTGAGGGAGATTATCCTGATTATCAAGGGATTATCCCCCAAAAGTACCAAACCCAGGTCGTGCTTTCAAAAAGCGACCTTTTAAACCAAATAAAAGCCGCCAGTATTTTTAGCGGCAAGAGTAACGAAGTAAAGATTAAGGTAGATTTCAAAAGAGAAGGAGTGGAAATAATTTCTCAAAACCCGGAATATGGGGAAAACAGAAGCTTCTTGAAGGGTGTTTTGGATTACGACGAGGGAGCCGTCAAAGAAATGGAAGTTTCTTTTAACTACCGATTTTTAGTAGACGGTCTTTTAAATATTCCTACCTCTAAGGTTGTCTTTGGGTTGAACGGGGAAGAGGGGCCGGCCGTTCTCAAACCAGAAAGCGATCAAGACTACATTTACGTTGTTATGCCCATCAAAAGCAGTTAATTAATTCTGATTTTCTAACCAGTTTTGAATAGCCCACTCCCAATGATTGTATTGGGGGTCTTTTTTTGGATTTTCAGAAATGTAATGAATAATAGAATGAGGGTTTTCCCAGTCAATTTCTCCTTTTAACACGGGGACATCAGTTTCTGCGGGTTCTGGTTTTTTGAATTCTTGACCGGGATATTTCTTTAAGGCCTCTACCATAAACTTGTGCCAGATGGGGCCGGCCAAAACAACCCCGGGCTTTTCGTCTGCTGGTTCCCCGTTGTTGTTGCCCGCCCAGACTCCCGCTACGATTGAAGAAGAATAACCTATAGTCCAGGCGTCTTTATATTCTTGGGTGGTACCGGTTTTGGCTGCCACCTGGTGGCCGGGGATATACAAAGGAGATCTTGGGCCGAACATCGGAGTTCTGGCCTCGTTATCAGATAAAATATCGTTGAGCCAGTCCACCGGTTCTTCCGCCAAAACCCGTTTGGGGGTTTTTTGATTTTCTTCAATAATATTACCTCCCGCGTCTTCTATTTTGATTACAGATAAAGGAGAGATTTTTAAGCCCCGATTAGCAAAGGTGCCGTAAGCTGAAACCAGGTCCAATAACTTCACTTCTCCGCCTCCCAGAACCAAGGAAAGCCCATACCAAGAAAAGGGTTTTTTCAGTGTGGTGATTCCCAATTTTTTGGCCAGGTCTATCGTTTCTTTTACGCCGGCCAGATATAACACTTTTACCGATGGTAGATTGATTGACTGAGCCAGGGCTTGGCGGAGGGTGAGTGGCCCCCTGAATTTTCCATCGTAGTTTTGGGGATGATAGCAGTCCATACCCCACTTGTCTTTTTCATCGGTCGAAGAAGCCGAGCAATCCGGATTGAACTCGGTTGGGACGTCCCATAAAATTGTTTCCGGGGTCAAGCCCTCTTTTAAGGCCCGGAGATAGGCGAAGGGCTTGAAGGCAGAGCCTGGCTGCCTACCCCCTCCGTAAACTGCTACGTTGACTTTAGGATCAAATAGGCATCCTTTCTCTGAGTTTTCACAGCCTTCAGGGTAAGACTCGGTTGCATGCCAGTCAGCCGATCCCACCATGGCCAGGATGTGGCCATTTTGAGGGTTAAGGGCTACCAAAGCCGCATTGTGAGCATTAAAACCTTTGTTTTGAATTGTTCCCTCTTTAACTATTCTTTCAGCCGCTTGCTGAAGCTCCCAGTCCAGGGTGGTGTAAACCTTTAACCCTTTTTCCTTTAAGAAATAATCAGGATAGCGCTGTTCTAAATAGTCTTTGACATAAAGTACGAAGTGGGGAGCTTTTATTGGGTGACGGATTTCAGAAAACCTCAGGAGTTCTTCTTGGGCCGCTTCCTTTTCTTCTTTTGTGATATAGCCTTCTTTTTCCATTCTCTCCAAGATGTAGTCTTTTCTGGCCAAAAGCTCGTCTTTATGGCTACCGTAAGGCGAGAGATAGCTGGGTGCTTTGATTAAAGAAGCCAAAACGGCCGATTGCGCCAGAGAAAGATGGGAAGTGCTTGTGCTGAAATAGGTTTGACTGGCCGCTTCCACTCCGTAGGCATTGGAACCGAAAGGAACCTGGTTTAAGTAGAACTCCAGGATTTTATCTTTGGAATAGCGCCTTTCCAACTCCAAGGTTAAAATTACTTCTTTTATTTTCCTTTGGAGCGTTTTTTCTTGGGTGAGGAAGCTTGACCTGATTAACTGCTGGGAAATAGTGGAGCCGCCGTAAACGGGTCTGCCGATTTTTAAATTTTTTAAAACTGCCCTAGCGATACCCTTTAAATCTAAACCAAAATGGCTGTAAAAATTCTCGTCTTCCGCCACTAAGACGGCTTGTTTTAAGTGTTCGGGCACTTCGTTGAGAGGGATTACCGTTCTTTTTTCCTCATCATATATTTGGTATAACAGAACTTCGCCCGTCCGATCGTAGATTTTGGTGGGCAAAACGAATGATTTTTCCGTAAAATCTTCAGGCCGAGGTAAATCCTTGGCGTAGTAAATGAAGATAAAGGAAAAAATAAATACGGAAAACAAAAAACCCCCTCCGAGGATTTTAAACGCCAACCTTGCCTTTTTGCTGCGCGCTATATAAGAACAGCGGGCAAACAGTGAGTTTTTTTTATAAATTCTTCTGTAGTATTTCCTTTGCGGCATACCCCAATTATATCAACTCCCTTTATTTTCTTCAAACTTACCAATTTGAGTTTTTCCTTGGCAGCAAATTCTTAATGACAAGTGGGGCATGCTCCCCCTTTCCAACAACAATTTCCGTACCAAAATCCTCCGTAGGGAGTGGGGCAAGCTGTTTTTTCTAAATTAACACAAATGTAATAAGTAGAATCAGCCCCCGTCCAGGCTTCATAAACATAATTATAAGTTGAATCATTGATGGGATCTTTCGGGAGCGTTATCAAACCGTCGGATTTTAAAAGACCATAAATATCGTTGGCATCTTCCCACCAGTTTCCATTTTGACAAATACTGCAATTTAACCAATTCACCCCCTTGCAATTTGTAGTATTGCAGCTTCCCCAACCCGGAACATCTTCATGGTAAACAAAGTACATTTCTATTGCTTTATACATTTGCTCTAAATCTAAAAGTCTTTTTGAGTCTCTGGCCTTTGCTCTTATTCCCTGCATACTCACCAAAACAATACTAGCTAGAAGACCGATGATGGCAATTACTACTAAAAGTTCAATAAGAGTAAATCCTTTATTTTTGGATAAGCCAATCATTATTTTATTTTACAAAATCTCAAATAAAGGTAAAAGAGGTTTCGCAAGCTCCCCCCTGTTTACCAAAATAAAATTATGGGAGTCCGACTCCCATAAATATACGAATGTCTCCAAACATATTCAAATATATACATTTTCAAAAATATACATTCAGCGGGCCAAACAAGACTCAAACTATTTTTATTTTTTGAAAAATTATGCTAAATTAAAGATGATGCAAGAGAAAACGCGGAAACAAAAAATCGAAGAACTTCTCAATAGGGGAGTGGAGAAAATTCTTCCCAGTAAAGAAGAGCTTAAAAAGTTAATTAACCGAAAGAAAATCCGGCTTTATCATGGCATTGATCCCACGGCTAAAAATTTGCACCTCGGTCATACTATCAGCTTACGGAAACTTCAAAAATTTGCTGAGTTGGGACACGAGGCAATTTTGGTAGTTGGCACGGGAACAGTTTTGGCCGGAGACCCTTCCTTAAGAGAAATTCCTCGGCCTAAAATTTCAGAAAGAGAAATTAAAGAAAATATTAAAACCTGGAAAGAGCAGCTTGGGAAGGTTTTAGATTTTTCAAAAATAAAAATTAGATACAATGGAGACTGGCTTTTAAAGCTTAATTACCAAGAGATTATTGAAATTGCTTCCCATATTTCGGTGGTAAAACTTTTTCAAAGAGAGATGTTTCAAAGAAGGATCAAAAAGGGCAAAACAGTCTGGACTCATGAAGCCCTTTACCCTTTATTTCAGGGGTATGATTCAGTGGCTCTGGATGTCGATCTTGAAATCGGCGGGACCGACCAGACTTTTAATATGTTAATTGGCAGAGAGTTGTTGCAAAAAATGAGACAGAAAGAAAAATTCGTAATGACCCTTAAAATGATTTTAGGCACAGACGGTTATCCTATGAGCAAGACCCGAGGTAACTGTATTTGGTTAACCGATTCTGCCCAGGAAATGTATGGGAAAATTATGTCTATTCCCGACCATTTGATTTTTGATTATGCTCAATCTTTAACCGATCTTCCTTTGGAAAACATTAAAAACCTTTCTCCTCGAGAAGCTAAGGCCGGATTGGCCAAAGAAATTGTTACTCTTTACCACGGCAGAAAAGCGGCCAATTTGGCCGAGGAAGAGTTTTGCCGGATTTTTAAAGAGAAAAAAATGCCCAGCAGAATACCGGAAACGAAAGTTAAAGAGGGGTTTCTTAATATTTTAGACTTATTAGTTAAAACAAAATTAGCTCCCTCAAAAGCGGAAGCCAAAAGACTGGTGGAGCAGGGCGGAATAGGGATAGATGGCGAGGTCCAAAAAGATTGGAGAAAGAAAATTAAGATAAAAAAGGGGATGGTCATTCGGGCGGGCAAGAGAAGATTTGTTAGGGTTCAATGATTTCCGTTATAAAACAAACCCCCCACCAATATTGGTGGGGGGGGTTAGAATTACATACCTTCAGCTTCAGCTTCGCCTTCAGCTCCGCTTTCCTCTCCGCCCTCAACTTCGCCTTCAGCTCCGCCTTCCTCTCCGCCTTCGGTTCCGCTTTCCGGCACATCTTCTGAAACGAAGGGATTTAAAATTTCTTCGTAAATCATATTTTAGGTGTTTAATTTCTATCTCGTTGTTGGCGACCTTTGCCCTGGTTCTTTTAAAAAAGAACCAGGTTTTGGTTCTGCAAGGTTATTATAAGGTTTTAAAGAAGGTTGTCAAGCCCTTTATAGTTTCTGGCGCAGCAAATAGCCACCGCCAAAGCGTCAGCGGCATCGTCTGGTTTGGGCACTTTTTTTAAATTGAGTATGATTTTAATCATTTCCTGAACCTGTTTTTTTTCCGCCTTGCCGTACCCCGCCACCGCCATTTTAGCCTGCAAAGGGGTGAATTCATGAACGGGAATCTTTTTTTGGGCCGCAGTCAATAAAACTACACCCTTGGCCTGACTTACAGGTAAAGCTGTTTTCATGTTTTTAAAAAAATAAAGACTTTCTACGGCCAGGGCTTCGGGTTCGTATTTTTTTATTAACTTGTTGAGTTCCTTATTAATAACCCTCAAGCGTTCCCCCGCCGCCAAACAAGGCTCCGTTTGAATTAAGCCATAATCAAGGCACCTTAGACCTTTTCCGGCTTTGATTACGCCAAATCCCGTTGTTGCCGTACCCGGATCAATGCCTAAAATAACCATAATTTAAAAATTACTGTGTATAAACAGCGAGTTAATTTAAACCTTTAGGTTGGAGTATATTTCTTGGACAGCATCGTTTTCGTCAAGCGCCTCAAAGAGTTTTAGGGCCAATTCTTTGTCTTTTTCTCCCAGCTCAATTTCTTGTTTGGGCACCCATTCCAGGGAACCGGGTTTTTTCACTTTTCTTTCGAACATCCAGCGCACCCCACCTTCGCCTACCAGCTTTCCGCCGTTTTGGTTCAAAATCTGCTTAATTTCAGCCAAGGCCCGGTTCTTATTATCAGTGATTCCTTCAATGATGATAGCTATACCGCCCGGGCCGTAGGCTTCGTAGATTACCGATTCCAACTTCGCGCTCTCGATTTCACCGGTACCTCTTTTTATGGCTCTTTCTATGTTTTCAGCCGGCAGGTCAAATTCCTTGGCCTTTTCTATGGCCGTTCTTAATTTGGGATTAAAATTGGGGTCACCGCCGCCTTCTCTGGCCGCTACCGAAATTTCTCGGGAGAGCTTAGAAAAAATCTTGCTGCGCTTGGCATCAGTAATGGCCTTTTTGTGTTTTATGCTTGCGAAATGCGAATGTCCGCTCACGTTTATATTTTAGCTTATTTTTAACTTTTTTCGAAGAGCAAGAATCATTGTGCCGGAGAAGATAGCGAAAACCAAAGCGACAGATACGATTGCTCTCGGATTAGACGATTTCGGAGGTTGTTCGCCGACCGCCGCCAAAGTTTGTGGATTCCCAGAAGCAGAAGCTGTCCCGCGCGGTGACTCTTTTGGCCGAAGGTCTTCCCCGGCCGCGACGGTAACATTGGCTGAACCCGGAGTTAGGGTTTTGCTCCAGACCCATTGGTTTTCTGCCGTTCTGTTAAAAGATTCCCCGCGAGGCGCCCTTCCGTAATTTACCGTTTGTGCCGTTTCGCCGTCGGGCCGGATTAAGTTTAAGCCGTCGCCATCGTTATTTAAAGTAATTTTGGTGGTGGGGCGGGAGAGAACCAAAAATCCTTGAGGGGCGATAATTGTTCTTTGCGGAAAAGTATAGGTTTTAGCGCTTCCAACGGTATCAATAATTTGCCAGCCAGAAAGATCAACCTCAAAATCATTTTGATTAAAAATTTCAATCCATTCTTCTTCGGTATCCGGCCCGATGGGGGAAGGTAGAATTTCATTAATAACCACGCCCAAGGGATATTTAATCCCTATCGATTCTTCGGGCGAGACAGAGACAGCTTCGGGCTTGGATTCTAAAGCAGCTTCTGGCTTCGGTTTTGGTTGCGGTTCATCTACACAGGCCAGGCCCTGCTCTTTGATGTCGACAAGCCTGGAAGAGCCAATGCCGGCGACGCGGCCTAAATCATCTACGGAAGAGAACGGCGCCTCTGTTCGTAGGTTTATAATTTGTTCGGCGCGAGACGAACCAATGTGGATGATTTTTTCCAACTCTTCTTTCGGCGCAGTATTTATATTGACGCAATCCGCGGAGTTGGCAATTCCAACCTGAAAAACAACCGGAAGAAGAAAACAAAAAAGAAATATTATTGAAATAATATTTTTCATACTCTCACCCCATAGCCGTCAAAAGCTTTCCAAAAGGCAAACCGGTAGATACGCAGTCCCGTGTATTTGCAACCGTCTCGTTGTGGCTGTCTCGCAGTTAAAACCATGGTTGCGATAACAAGACAAAGGGCAGGGAAAAGATTTTACAGAAGGTTTTGATTGCCCTTGTATTTGATTCCCAAGTGCTGGTAGGCGGCTTTGGTGGCGAGCCTGCCTTTGGGAGTTCTTTCTATGAAGCCGATTTGCATTAAATAAGGCTCGTAAATATCCAAAATGGTGTCTTGTTCTTCGGAGGTAGCCGCTGCCAGGGTTTGGAGACCGACCGGCCCCCCCTCGAATTTATTAATAATCACGTCCAGAACTTTTCTGTCGCCCGGTTCCAGTCCTTTTTCATCCACTTCCAAAAATCCCAAGGCGGATTCCGCAATGGCAGCCGTAATTACCCCTTTTCCTTCCACCTGAGCGAAGTCCCTTACTCTTTTTAAAAGGCGGTTAGCCACTCTTGGAGTAAAACGGGAACGTTGGGCAATAATTTTCACAGCCCGGGGCTCTATTTTTATTCCTAAAATTTGGCTGGACCTTTGAATGATTTTTTCAATATCTTCCAGCTGATAAAAGTTAAGTTGAAAAGTGGCTCCGAACCGATTCCTGAGGGGAGAGGACAAAAGAGCCAATCTGGTGGTAGCTCCAATCAGAGCAAATCTGGGAAGAGTAAGTTCCATGGTTCTGGCCATGGGACCCTTACCCACTACGATATTCAGCTTAAAGTCTTCCATCGCCGGGTATAAATATTCTTCAATAAGCTTGTTGAGACGATGGATTTCGTCAATAAACAGAATGTCTCCTTCTGACAGATTGGTCAGAATGGCAGCTAAGTCCCCAGCTTTTTCAATGGCTGGCCCAGAAGTTACTTTTATACCGCAACCCATTTCCTTGGCAATCAAATGAGCCAAGGTAGTTTTTCCTAAGCCCGCTCCTCCGTAAAACAAAAGATGATCGAAACATTCTTTTCTTTTTTTGGCAGCATCAATGATTATTTTAATGTTCTTTTTGATCTTTTCTTGACCAACATAATCTGCCCAAGTTTGAGGCCTGAGCGTTAGGTCAAGATTTTGGTCTTCCGGCAATGATTTAGGCGTAGTATCCATAGGGGGTTGACAAGTTTGACATAATCTGCTATAATTACAAGTTAAAATGGTTCCAGAGCTGGGGGTAGGAATATCTTTTAGCCGGATAGCCCGGGTTATGCTGGGCTATTCCTCGGAGATATTCTAAACTTTAAGTTCCCAAGCTAGAGTGTTACCCCCCAGCTCTGGGACCGTTTTTATTCTCCCATCACTCTTTCCACCTCTTCAATGGTGGTTATTCCCTCCAACACTTTGAAGAATCCGTCCTGCTGCATTGGAACCATTCCCTTTTGTATTGCTTTTTTTCTTAATGCTGCAATAGAGGGGTTGCCCAAGATGAATTTTTCCATTTCATCATCTACCGGAAAAGCTTCGAAAACTCCCACTCTTCCCCGGTAACCCGTAAAGTTGCATTGTTTGCAGCCTTTAACTTGCGGTATTTTTATTTTTTTAGGAAGCTTTCCCAAAACCCTTTTTAGTTTTTTTAATTCTTCTGGGTTGGGCTTCTTCAGCTCCGAACATTTTTTGCAAACCCTTCGAACCAATCTTTGGGCGATAGCCAAATTAATAGCGGGTCCAATATTGGAAGGCTTGGCTCCCAGACTGATTAATCTGGCGATGGTCCCTGCTGCATCATTAGCGTGAAGGGTGGTTAAAACCAAGTGGCCCGTTAGGGCTGCCTGGATGGCAATTTCAGCGGTTTCTAGGTCTCTAATCTCTCCCACCAGAATTACGTCCGGATCTTGACGCATAATGGATTTTAAGCCGGAGGCAAAATCATAGCCCCTTTTGGGATCTGTTTGGGTTTGAGAAATCCCCTTTAAATGGTATTCAATAGGGTCCTCAATGGTAATAATTTTTATTTCCGGCCGCTGAATTGCCTTTAGAAAAGCATACAAGGTGGTGGTTTTTCCCGAGCCCGTGGGTCCCGTCACTATTATCATCCCATTGGGCCTTTTTATTTCCTTTTTAAAGCTGGCCAAAAGATCTTTTCTTAATCCCAAAGATTTAATGTCAATCAGGTTTTTGGGGTTTAAGATTCTTAAAACAACCGATTCGCCGAATTCGGCCGGCAGGGTGGAAACCCTGATTTCGACGGGATTTTCGGGAGAAGAAACAGAGAATCTGCCGTTTTGGGGCCTGTCGGCAATATTTAGTTTGATTCCGCTCAAAAGCTTGATTCTGGAAAGAAGGGCCTCGTATATTTTCCTTTTTATTTCGGTTATATCCTGCAGCATGCCATCGATTCTTACCCTGATCTTTGCTTCTTCTTTTTGAGGTTCAATATGCAGATCGGAAGCCCCCAGACTTATGGCTCCCCTCAGGACAATCTTCAGCAAAGAAGTAGTTTTTTTGTCCAAAGATTTTTTAATTTTTTCCTTAAACGCAGGGACATTTTTTATTTTTTGCTGAGATTGAATTTTCATAATATTTTTAATATCTTTTCTTGTGCCGACAATAATTCTTTTTCCCTTACCAGAAATAAAACCCCTTCTCCGCGGGAAACCCCTTCGAAGTTTTCTAATATTTTTTGAAGATTGCCCAAATCGGGAGAGTAAAAAACCCCCTTGATTACGGGAGGGGAAGCGTGGCTTTCCCAAAGCAGTAGCAGGTTGGGGAGATACCGGAAATTGAATTTCATTTCTTCCAAGGCAAAGCTGAGATCTTTGGAGCTGGCTTGGCACTCTTGGAAATCTCTGTCAGTCAAAGCCGCCAAATAAAGACCTTTTTGCCTATCAAAATTCAGCTTTTCCAAAATTCTCCCCAAAAGCTTAATTTGAGAGAGGCTTTTTTGTTTGTAGAGATGTTGGATTATTTTTTGGTGACAAGCCCCCCTTTCTATAAGGAAAGCCGAAGTTTCAAAGGTTTTGGGGCGAGTTTTGGGGTTTCGGAAATTTTGGGAGGCCCAAATTATCCCGGTTAAAAGATAAGAGGCAACAGCTTCTTTTATAAGCCCACCATCCTGAGCCTCCATTGATCTTATCAGTCCGGTGACGATTTCCGAGATTGAAGAGGTTATTTCTGTCAGGTTTACCTCGCCGAAATTTTCGCTATCCAAATGATTGTCGATGCGAAGAATGGGGGTTTCGTAAAAAACCGCGGAATTTTGAGTAAAGAGTTCTCCCAGGTCTTCCAAGGAACCGGCTCCCAGGGTAATCAATAGATCAGGGTTTTCATTGGCAAGATTGTCTTTTTTGATTTCTATTTTTTTACTCCTCTGGGGAAAAGAGACGTCTTTTTCGCTGATCTCCCCCTCGGTGAGGGTTAGATGTATTTTCAGCTCTTCCCCGTTTTTTTCATAGCGCATTTCCGAAATGTTTTTTCCCGAGGCGTCAATGGAAATAATAAAATCCTTGCCGGAGAAAGAATCTAGTTCAGAAAGGAAATGCAATTTCTCTGGTATTCCGTCAGCGGCGACATTTACTTTTTTGCCCAGTTTCTTTAAAGTGAAAAAAAGCGCAAAGGAAGCTGACAGGCTGTCTCCCGCCACGTCTAAGGCGGGTAGCAGAAGAATGCTGTGAGATTTTTTGATCAGATTTTTGGCTTGAGAAATCGTATTCATATATCTTAAACAACGTTTGTAGCTCTGTGTTATTTACCTTAGCATGAAACTAAGATTTTTTACAAGCGCCCCCCATCAAACAAAGAAAGCGGGCGAAATTTTGGCAAAAGAAATTTTAAATACAGCTCTTGGCAAAAAAGCATTGGTCTTGGCTTTGGTGGGGGATTTGGGAGGAGGAAAGACTACCTTTATTCAAGGATTAGCAAGGGGGTTGGGGATTAAAGAAAAAATATTAAGCCCCACCTTCATCATTATGAGAAAATTTCTAATTTCTCATAACCTGCCGCTCCGCACAGTTCAATTTCTAAATTTCTATCACCTTGATTGTTATAGGATTGAAAAAGCAAAAGATGTTTTAGATTTGGGATTTAAAGAAATTGTTTCCGATCCTCAAAATATCGTAGCCATTGAGTGGGCCGACAGAATCAAAAAAATAATACCTCGCGGAACCATTTGGGTAAACTTTGAATTTGTAGATAAAAATAAAAGAAAAATTGTGGTAGAATCAAAAAATGGCAGATAAAAAGCTTTTGCTGGTCATAGACAGCAATTCCGTAATCCACCGGGCTTACCACGCCTTGCCTCCCTTGACCACTAAAAAGGGGGAGGCGGTGGGGGCTGTTTATGGCTTTTTGTTGGTTTTCTTGAAAGCGATCAGAGAATTCCAACCTAATTTTGTGGCGGCCTGTTTTGACGTGAAAGGCCCGACCTTCCGCCACCAAAAATACCAAGAGTATAAAGCCAAAAGGCCGCCCATGCCCGAAGACTTGGGCCGGCAGATTACCAAGGTTAAGGAGGTGCTGCGGTCCTTTAACGTTAAAACCTTTGAAAAAGAAGGTTTTGAAGCAGACGACCTAATCGGAACCATTGCAGCTAAAGCCCCCCAAAAGCAAGTTGTTCCCGAGTTGGAAATAATCATTTTAAGCGGGGACACCGATGCATTGCAGTTGGTAAATCGTCAGACCAAGGTTTATGTTTTAAGAAAAGGGGTTAAGGATACGGTCTTGTATGACGAAAAACAGGTTCAAGAAAAATATCAAGGTCTGAACCCCGGACAGCTTTTGGATTTCCGGGCTCTCAGGGGAGACCCCTCCGACAATATCCCGGGAGTGCGGGGCATCGGAGAGAAAACGGCCATAGATTTAATTAAAGAATACGGGAGCCTTGAGGAGATTTACGACAATATAACTTTGATTAAGGGGAAAATCAGAGAAAAGTTACAACATCACAAAGAAGACGCTTTCTTTAGCCGGGAACTGGCTCAAATACACAAAAATGTTCCGATTGATTTCAACTTAAAGGATTGCCAATGGTCCGGATACGATAAAGAAAAGACCGCCCAAACTTTAAAAAACCTTGAGTTTTATAGTTTAATTGAGCGTTTGCCTTAATATGCCCGAATTGCCAGAAGTAGAGACAATCAGACGGCAGTTGGCTCGAAAAATCATCGGCAAGAAGATGGACGGCAAAAAAATCAAAGCCGTGAGAAGACGGGCCAAGGTGTTGATGATTGATTTTGCCGACGGCTCCAGCCTGGTTTTTCACTTGAAGTTGGCCGGCCAATTGATATTTAACGGAGAACCTTCAAAACATACTCGGAAGGTTTTTAATTTGGATGACGGCTCAAAATTGATATTCAATGATACCAGAAAGTTTGGTTGGTGGAAGAAAGTCAAAGACACAAAATTAATAGAAAAAGGGTTTGGCCCCGAAGCCTTGGAAGCGGATTTTAAAACTTTTAAAAATAATCTTAAGAAACATCCCGGCGCCAAAATCAAACCTCTTTTGATGAACCAGAAATTTATTGCCGGCATCGGCAACATTTATTCAGATGAAATTTTGTTTAATGCCAGGGTGCATCCCCTGCGGCGGGTTAAAACATTGGAAAACCGGGAAATTAAATTGATTCACCAAAACATTAAAAGGGTTTTGCAAAAAGCGATTCAATATCGCGGCACCACCGAACAATACTACCGTGATGCCTGTGGCAGGAAAGGGGGGTACGACCAGCAACTTAAAGTATACCAAAGAGAAGGAGAAAAATGCCCTCGCTGCGGCACTAAAATTAAACGAATAAAAGTCGGCGGCCGCTCCGCTCACTTCTGTCCTCAATGTCAGCGTTAACAATTACGCCGTGGCATAATTTCACCCCTTATAAAACGTTAAACGCTCGGCGTCTAACGACCAGTAGGGGGCTTTACGCCCAAGATTTGGCTTGGAATGCCTTGCCGAAGCTTGAAAGTTTGAAAAATGGGGTGGAGTTGGTAGAATTTTAAGATACGCCAAAAATATGATTATTTTTCTTTATGGGCCGGATACATATAGATTGAGGGAGAAGGCAAGGGAAATTGTCGCCAGTTACCAGAAAGTCCACAAAAGCGGACTTAATTTGAAATATTTCGAAGGTAAAAATTTTGACTTCCGGGACTTAAAACAGGAATTCCAGACCACCTCGATGTTTAAGGAAAAGAAACTATTTGTTTTGAAAAACGTTTTCTCAAATCAAGAATCTAAAAATTCTTTTTTGGAAAATTCCGAGAAATTTACCGGTTCAGACAATATTGTTTTAATTCAAGAAGAGGGCGAAATTAATCCTAAAGATCCACTGTTTGACTTTTTGAGAAAGAATTCCAAAACCCAGGAGTTTCAGCTCCTCTGCGGACAAAAATTAAAAAACTGGATTGAAAAAGAATTTGAGAAATATTCAACCGAAGTTGAAACCCAAGCGGTAGAAACCTTGATAAATTTCATAGGTAACAATCTTTGGCGGCTTTCCAACGAGATTACAAAATTAGCCGCCTTTAAGGGGAACAAAAGAGTTACGGCAAAAGACATTGCAGTTTTGGTTAAGCCCAAGATTGAAACAGATATTTTCAAAACCATTGATGCCATAGCCCTCAAAGACAAGGCGCGCGCCCTCTCTTTACTTCACAAGCATCTGGAAAGAGGGGATAGCCACTTATACCTTTTGGCCATGATTAATTTTCAATTTCGTAATCTGTTGCAGGTGAAATCTGGAGCCAGACTGAAAATGCATCCTTATGTAATCAAAAAGACAACCCAGCAGGCCAAAGCTTTTTCTTTGGAAGAACTAAAAAAAATCTACCGTAAATTATTTGAGGTAGACTACCAAATTAAAACTGGAAAGTTAGATCCACAAACAGCGTTAGATTTACTAGTTGCCGAGATTTAATTAGCAGTCTCTTTCAATTAAGCCTTTTTATCGGTCAGCTTGGTTATTCTTGATTTTTTTCTCGAAGCGGTATTGTGTTTAATGACGCCGACCTTAGCGGCTTTGTCCAGGGCTTTATAGAGCTGAGGCAAGAGATTCTTGGCTTCTTTTTGTTTGTTTTGGGAAACCAAAGACCTCACCTTTTTGATAAGGTTTTTTATTTTGTTTTTATACACCAGATTTCTCTTTTTGCGCCTTAGGCTTTGCCTTAGGGCTTTTTGGGCAGATTTGGTAATTGGCATAGCAAGTACAATTTACCAGAGAAAACAAAAAGACGCAAGGGCTTGCCCTTGCGTCTTATTCTTTATATTTTTATTCTTTTCAAGTACTCCCTGGTTCTTTTTTCTATACTTTTAACGATTTTTTGTCCGTACCATTTAACCACGGTTTCCTTGAAGTTCTCCCTCCACAGCTCTTTAGTTTCGGAAACATCAAGAGCGTAATCTCTGACTACGCCGGCTATTCCCTTAAGGATAGCCAGAAGGCGGTTTTTCAGCGAGTAGAATCTCTTCATACCCTCAAATACGCTTTTTTGGAGCTCAAGGGCCGACATTTTGGCAGGCCGAAAGGTGACTCTGGTTCCATCGTAATCTCTGGGATCCAGGTTTAAGAGTCTGTCTTGTTTTTTTAGGTTTTCTCTAAGTTCGGTGCCCGGCAAAGGAGTCAGTACCCATATTTGAATAGAGCGAACACCCTGCTTTCTGGCCCAATCGGCGGTTTTCAGGGCAGTCAGCTTATCATCTGAATCAAAACCAGAGATGAAAGAGCCGTGAACGGCGCTGAGCATCCTTTTTTTCTTGAATAAGGAAATATACTTTTCTACTTCTTGCAG
>CAYYJV010000006.1:0-22978 GCA_964472225.1 uncultured Candidatus Saccharibacteria bacterium
TGGCGTTTTTGAAGGAAGCCGTCCTTCCCTTGGCGTCGGTCAGTCTTCCGTCTTCTAGAATCTGTAAAAGAATATTGAAAACCTCGGGATGGGCTTTTTCCACTTCATCCAGTAAAATGACGGCGTACGGCCTTCTTCTGATCTTTTCTGTCAGTTGGCCTCCCTCTTCATAGCCCACGTATCCCGGGGGCGAGCCTATGATTTTGGAAACAGTATGCCTTTCCATATATTCTGACATATCCAGCCTGATTAAAGCCTGCTCGTCGTTAAACAAGAATTCGGCAAGGGCTCTGGCGGTTTCGGTTTTCCCCACTCCTGTAGGCCCCAAAAACATAAAAGATCCCATGGGCCTGTTTTCTTCTGAAATGCCCGCCCGAGATCTTCGGATGGCGTTGGAAACAGCAACTATGGCTTCCCTTTGGCCAATCACTCTCCTGGAAAGAGCTTCCTCCATTTTTTCCAACTTCCTGGCCTCTTCTTCTATAAGTTTGGTCACGGGAATTCCCGTCCATCGAGAAACCACCCTGGCTACATCTTCTTCTGTAACTTCTTCTTTCAAAAGCCGATGCTTTTTCTGAAAACGAGCCAACTCTTTTTCTTTTTTCTGAATTTCTCTCATCAATTCGGGGATTTTCCCGTATTTTATCTCAGCCACCCTTTGAAGGTTACCCTCCCTCTGTAGGAGCTCGGTCTGGAAAGAAAGATGCTCTATTTCCTTCCTCAGGCTTCTAATACTCTGAATCAAATCTTTTTCGGTTTTCCATTTCAATTCCAAGTTTTTGGCTTTTTCCTGCAGATCGGCCAAAGCCCTATTGCAGGCGGCCAACTTCTTTTTGGCAGACTGCCCTTTTTCTGCTTTCAAAGCCTGTTTTTCAATTTCTAGCTTCTGCATTTCCTGTTTTATATGATCGAGTTCGGAAGGCTCCGATTCAATTTCCAACCTAAGAGCGGAAGTGGCTTCATCCATCAGGTCCACGGCCTTGTCCGGCAAAAACCTATCGGTAATGTAGCGAGCCGCTAGCTCGGCTGAAGCCACCAAAGCAGAGTCTTTAATTTTCACTCCGTGATGAACCTCGTATCTCTCTTTGATCCCTCTCAAAATGGCAATGGTATCTTCAACAGAGGGCTCTGCCACATAAATTGGCTGGAATCTTCTTTCCAGGGCGGGATCTTTTTCAATATATTTTTGGTATTCTTTCAAGGTGGTGGCTCCAATGGCTCTCAGCTCACCCCGGGCAAGAGCGGGCTTCAAAAGGTTAGAAGCATCAATGGCGCCTTCGGCAGCTCCGGCTCCCACTAAGGTATGCAATTCATCGATAAACAAAAGGTATCTGCCGCCGGCCCGGCTGATTTCTTTCAAAAAGGCCTTAATCCTATCTTCAAATTCTCCTCGATATCGAGTACCCGCCACCATGGCTCCCAAATCCAGGGCAATGATTTCTTTGTCTTGCAGTGATTCGGGGACATCGCCTTTGACAATTTTCTGAGCCAGGCCCTCCACGATAGCGGTTTTCCCCACCCCCGCCTCTCCGATCAAAACCGGGTTGTTTTTGGTTCTTCTGGAAAGAACCTGCATCAGTCTTCTTATTTCGTTTTCTCTGCCAATAACTGGATCCAATTTGCCGGCTTGAGCAAACTGGGTAAGGTTCCTGGCGTATTTTTCCACCACCTGGTATTTGGTCTCGGGGGCGGGATCTGTGATCCTTTGGCCTCCCCTGATTTGATTCAAAATCTTCAAAGCGTCTTCGTAATTCAACTTTCCGAATTCCATGGTAGCAGTACCCCTGCCCGGCTGGAAAAAACTGGCCTTCTCCAAAATCTCACTCGCTTTAGTCTGACTATCCAGTAAAGCCAGGAAAAAGTGCTCCACTGAAATAAAGTCATCGTTCATTTTCATTGCCTCTTGGCGAGCCCTTTCCAGGACTTTGGCCATATCCTGGGTAAGATAAAACTGGCCGAGGGACTGAGGCGCTGTAATGTTGGGGATTTTTCCCAAAGCAACTTGAGTTTTCTTTTTCAATCCCTCTATATCCACTCCCAATTTCTGAAGCAAAGTCAAAACCACGCTTCCCTCTTGATTTATCAAAGCCAAAAGCAGGTGCAGAGCGTCAATTTGCTGCTGCCCTTGTTCTTGGGCAATATCTTGGGCCATTAAAATGGCCTCTTGCGCTTTGTGAGTGAAATTTCCTCCGGTCATCATGGTTTTAATTTTTCATTTTTAAATCTAACATAAATTTACCAAAAAATCAACCCCATAAGGTAAAAAGTGTCATAGCAATATGATAATTGCCCCTCTCTCATTTCAGCTTAAAAGTTCCGCGCACTAGACTACGGAACTTTTTAGCCAGTTATTTTCCATAAACAAGCTGAGATAAGCGGTATTGTTTTTGTTTAATTCTCTTAAGATTCTTACGTCAATTCCCGAAATTAAAAGAGCCGCCCTTAAAAAAACGCGGTGGCCCATCAGGGCCAATCTATTCCGATCTTTCTCCTAGGGTGACAGTGATTGTCTCCTGTTTTCCCCCTCTTTGAATCAGTAAAACCGCTTGGTCACCCGGATTATGTTTCATAATGATTTTAGCCAAAGAATTATCGGCGGTGACTTTCTCATTGTTAAATTCCAAAATAATGTCGTTTTCTTTCAAGCCTGCTTCCTCGGCGGCCGAGCCCGGAACAATGGCAGGCTCTCCTTGGCTTGCCACAATCCAGGCGCCATAATCCACGGATAAATCGTTTTCTTTCTGAACCTCTTCTGTAACCATTACATACCTCACCCCCAAAAAAGGATAAACTATCTTGCCCAAAGTCTTTACCTGTTCGATATCTTTTTTGGCTTTGTTAATGGGTATAGCAAAGCCAATATTCTGCGCTCCCATTACGGTAGCAGTATTTACCCCCATAACCTCTCCCTTCAAATTCAAGAGCGGGCCGCCAGAATTGCCCTTGTTGATGGCGGCGTCTGTCTGAATGACATCTTCAATGGTTTCCACGAAACTTCCCCCGGAAGCTGTAATCGTCCTGCCCAAGCCGGCTACCACCCCGACGGAAACCGAATTTCTGAATTCTCCTAAAACATTGCCGATGGCCACTACCGTCTGGCCTATTTGTAGCTGATCTGAATTTCCCAGCTTAACCGTAGGAAAAGTTTTTGATAACAAATCGCCCTCCCCGTCAATGACTTTTTCTTTTTCAATCTTCAATATAGCTAAATCCTGAAAGGGATCTTTAGCCAAAACCTTAGCCGGAAATTTCCTGCCGTCATTGGTAAAAACCGTGAAATCCGCCTCCTCGTCTAAGACCACGTGCTTGTTGGTTAAAACCAGGCCGTCTTCGGAAACGATAAAGCCGGTACCGCCCCCGATCTCTTTTTTTTCTGTCCCTATCTGGCGCTGCCCGGGTATCTGAATATCAAAGAAGGGATTGTCGCCGAAGGGATTGTAATAATATTGTTCAAAAATAGGCAGGTCTTTGGTAATGACGATGCTGACCACGGCCGGAGAAACCTCTTTTACCACGTTAATGATTTTCTCTTCCTGAGAGGTTTGGGGGGCATATTCTTCAACCGTTTCCCGTGCGGAATCAATGGGCTTTTCAATTATCCTTTCTACGCCGGGAAAATTGGAAATATAATCTTTTATTTCCAAGTAAAAATAAGTGCCGGAAATTAATCCTGCCCCAAAGCCAAAAACAGAAGAGATGAAAACCGTAGCAACTATCAGCCAAAAAATTTTGCTTTTCCAAAATTGGAGAGATTTCATTGGCGTTTTTTCTTTTGGTAATCCTCAATAGCCATTTTCAGCCCGGTTTGGGCCAGCTGAGCACAGTGCACCTTTATTGAAGGTAAATCGCCCAACTTGTGGCTAATATCTTTATATCCCACCCTTAGGGCTTGTTCAAGGGTTTTCCTTTTGGCTAATTGGCAAATCATATCCGAGGCGGCCACGGCTGCCGCGCATCCTAACGTCTCAAATTTTATATCTTCAATTATTTCCTTTCCTTTTTCTTTCTTAACTTTGATGTAAATCCGCATAATATCGCCACATCTCAAATTTTCCGTGTCGCCAACACCGGAAGCATTCTTAATCTTCCCCAAATGCTTGGGATGAAGGAAGTGTTCAATTATTTCTTTTGAATAGTGTGATTTCATATTACTTGTATCCCGATATTTCTCTTAGCTTCTTAACAACGGGGGGCAAAATTTTCAAAAATTTCTCAACCTCTTGTTCTGTGGTGTATCTGCCGAGAGTAATCCTCAAAGAACCATGGGCTTGTTCATGCGAAAGACCCAAAGCCAAAAGCGCATAGGAGGGCTCCAGAGTTTTTGAAGAACAAGCAGAGCCCGTTGAAACCGCTATTCCCTTTTGATCTAAGGCTATGACCAAAGCTTCTCCCTCTACTCCTTTAAAACTGATGTTAACATTGTTTGGCAATCTTAATCTCGGGGAACCATTCAGCCTGGAATCAGGAATGGTTTTCAAAATTCTTTTAATTATTTTATCTCTTAATTGTTTAATTCTAATATTCTGGATTTTGAGTTTTGGGTTTTGTATTTCTTCGATGGCCTGGCCCAAGCCGACAATACCCGCCACGTTTTCCGTTCCCGACCTTAAACCCTTTTCTTGGCCGCCGCCGTAAATTAGGGGTTTTAGGGGCGTGCCCCTTTTGACAAAGAGGGCGCCGACCCCTTTGGGACCATAAATCTTATGCGAACTTATAGTCAGCAAATCCACTCCCAAGTTTTCCACGTTGCAATCTAAATAATTCACTGCCTGCACAGCATCGGTGTGAAAATAAATGTTCGAATGTTCGAATGTTCGCTGTGTGCGAACAGTGGGCATGTTCGAAGATTTTATTTTTTTTAGTAGTTGGCCAATTTCAGCTATTGGCTGAATGGTGCCGATTTCGTTATTGGCATACATTACGGAAACCAAAACCGTATTGGGTTTTATGGCTTTTTTAACTTCTGCCGATTCCACCAAGCCTTCCTTGGTCACCGGCAAATAAGTTACTTCTACTCCTCTTTTTTCGAGCGCCTGACAGGGCTCTAAAATAGCATGATGCTCAATTTTAGAAGTTATAATGTGGTCACCCTTTTCGGCCAAGCCAAAAATAGCCAAATTGTTGGCCTCGGTGGCAGATCCCGTAAAAACGATTTCCGCGGCATCGCAACCCAAAAAATTAGCCACTTTCTCCCGCGCCTCATCCACGGCTCCCAAAGCTTTCTGCCCAAATCCGTGAATAGAAGAAGGGTTGCCGAATTCCTTTTTCAGATAAGGAGACATTGCTTTCAGAACTTTGGGGTCGACGGGAGTGGTCGCTGCATAATCGAAATAAATTTTTGCCATATAAACATTATACGGTATTATTTGTTTTTGCGAAATTTTTCGGTAGGAAAAAACCCCATATATTTTCCCAGCATCAATCTGGTTTGGGCTTCAATGGCCGGAATTGCTCCAAAGATTATCAAAGAAAGGGGAAGAAAAATCCATTGCACCACCATAATTAGGATCTTGCGGCGGCTGATGGGAAGGGGGCTCCACCTTAGCAGTAAGGTGCTGACTATAACACAAGCGAACAACCCAATCAAGGCAAGGGTTAGTAAATTCCGGGTAGCTTGAGGGAGATTGTAAGAAAGCAGGGTGCCGTTAAATTCGCTGCCCCCCAAAACCAGGGGCAGCCAGCCCAAACAAAGCAAAAGCAAGGCATTGGTCCCCCAAGCCCAGAAAGACTCCAAAAGCAAAAAAGAATAGCGGAATTTTTTGTGAAAGGGTATCTTCTTGTTTTTCCAAAAACCGAACAAAAGATAGGGAATGCCCTCGGACCCCCAAGCCCACCTTCGCTGCTGCTTGTATTGATTGACGATAGTTCTCCAAGTATTCTTAGCTACACACGAATCCATTGATAGAGGATAATGAATGGGAATTATCTGGTAGTCGCCATCGTAAAATAAAAATGCTTTCCAAAAAGCTCCGGCGTCTTCTGATACCACATTGGGCTGCCAGAAATTCATATCTACCAAGGCCTGAAAAGGCATAGAGTGGGAAGAATAAGTGGTAAGTTTTTCTGGCCGTTGTTGCTGCATCATTTGCCAGAAAACATTGGAAGAAGAAACCACCCTGGAGAAAAAGGGGGCTTCCAAAATATTATTAAAATAAAGGGGAATGGGCTGAAAGCTGGACCTGAGAGCGTTGGGGGAGGTGAGGTAGTAATAAGTCAGGCAGCTGAAATATTGAGGGAAAACCTGGGTATCGGCATCAAAGCAAGAAACAATAATATTTTGATAAGGAATCTTCAGGGGGTCAATAATCTTTTCTTTCGCCCGCCTGCCCGCCCAACATTCATTGGAGCCCTTGCCGGCGATCTCGCCCGGGATTCCTTGGGGGTGAAAAGTCACCAACAATCGAAAAAATTTATCACCAAATTCTCTTTTTATTTCTCTAGCAATCTTTCTGGCCTCCTCCCCGGCTCTCTCTTCTATTCCCAAAACAACTATCATTCTCTCTTTGGGGTATTTGGCTTTGACTAAAGCCCGAAAAGATCCCCTTAACACCTGCAGACTCTCCCGATAGGTAGGAAAAATAATCAAGTGGTAAATCTTTCGCCAATCGGTGGCGGGTAGCTGATTTAATTTCTCTTGCCAATCTATTTCCAGATTTTTTTTCATCTTGCGGTAAGCCGCTATCAAATGAACGGCAAAATGGGCGGTTCTCAACACCCAATAGACGCAAAAAGTAATGATGAAATAGGCGGTAAAAGCGGGGAAAAGCCAAGAAAACAAAACCATGCCGATCAAAGTAAGCCAAACCAAAGAGCCCGGCAGCATCTCCAAAGCCCGATAAATTCTTCTCTCTTTTTTATCCTTCAAATCACTCGCCCTCCCCACATCAAGATAATATTTTTTAGATTTTGTGGTCATTAAAATAATTTCTTGGCTTCTTGCCAAATTTCCGGCTGCCCTTGTTTCTCCTTCATCCAGTACCACCACTCTGCGCCCCAGAGATAAAACTCTTTCAGACCGGTTTTCTTGGCAAACTCAATGTTCTCTTTAAATTTCTCCGGGTCCATTGTCTTTCCTTGCTCTTCGAGACCGCAGTCTGAAATCCCCTCCGAGCACCAGGGTTCTGCCTGAAGTTCGCCGCAAATTACTTCTTTATCAAAAAAATTCTTGATAATCTGTGATTTCTTCCAGTAAAAAACCGGGCGCAATGGATAGGTAATGTAGGTTTTAATTTCTTCAAACCAAACCCGGCGATGCAAGGTGGTGCTGACAATATTACCCAGTTTGGCAGCGGTAATCCATAGAGAAAACTCTCCGCTGTCAGAGATAATGATGGGCCTTTCCGGGTCTAAAGATTTTACCAGATTAATTTCTTTTTTCAAGAGATCTTTTTCGATAGAACACTTTCCAAATGGGAAAAACGGCTCGTTCTCAACCTGCCAAGCCAAAACAGCAGGTGAATTTTTATATCTACTTACAATTCTTTCAAGATAATCTAATAATTTTTGCTGCGTGCGAATGGTGGGCTTTTTGAGATTTGATTTCTGATCTTGAACCCAATAAGGTTCATGGCATTCCGGCCAACGGCCGGTTTTTATACCAATCACCAAAAGAATTTCAACCCCCTCCTTTCCGGCTTTCTCAATCTGCCAATCCAAATCTGCAAAATCGTATTCTCCTTCTTGAGATTCAATTAAATCCCAGTGAGTGATTATTTTTATTTTTCTTGCCCCCAGATCATCAATTAAAGCCGAATACACCTCCTGCCAATCCAGACCCAAGTATTTGGCCTGCTTTTGGGAAAAATTAACTCCCCAAGATATTTCTTCAGCCGAAGGAGCAGATCCAATGGAAAAATAGCCGATGACAATCGCCACGAAAACTAAAACTGCCAACAAAATTTTTGTAATAAATTTTTTCATATTATTTTAGGGCTAGAATGGCGAGACCCCCGCCAATGAGTAAAATGGCGACTATTTTCTGAAAAATTACCTCCCTAGAAACTTCTTCTTTCAAAATCTTGGGGAATTTCAAAGAAAGAACAAGGGCGAAAATAAACAAAAAGGCGTACTGAATGCCCATCAAAGCGTTAACTATGGAAACGTAAACCAAGGGCGCCAAAGCCACCGCCCAATTCTGCAGAATGTTCCCCGCGGCCCCCGCTGCCTGATTCAAAAGAAAAATAGCGGTAGTTTTGGGGGAACGGCTCTCCTTTTTCTTGAAAACCTCTCCCTTAACTTCCTTGAAAAACAAAGAAAGCAAAACAACGCTGGCCAACAAAGCCCCCACTCTTATCCAAATAAAACCCGACCAAAAAGGCTGAACCATATAGACATATTTAGCCAAAACCATATAAAAAGCGAGTAAAACAGCCGCTACTGCAGAAATCTTCAAGCTTTCCCAGGAAATTTTTTTGGTCTTTTTAGAGGTAATAATAACGCTCCCCAGGATTAAAAGAATGAAAGCCAAAGATCCCTTAAGTCCCAAAATTTCTTCGCCGCCGGAAAAGATATACACCAAAAGAAAAATAAAGATCGGCGTCAATGCTCCGATAGCCGGCACTATCCGGGAAGGCTCGAAAACCCGCAAGCCCTTGTAAAACCAAAGGAGGCCTATGATAAAAAAGAAACCCGAAGCCAATCCCAAAAAAACATAAAAAAATCCAGGGAATATAAAATCAACAAAAGGAATCAACAGAAAGGCCAGCGCTTGAAGGGCTCCAACATAAAAAACGTAAACCCTGGGGCTGGGAATGGGGCCCACCAAAAGATATTTATCCACCAAAAAAACGACGGCTAAAATAAAATAAGCGGAAATGGCAGCTAAAAGCCAACTCATATGATCACACGGTTTTCCCCGACCTCTCCTATTTTAGACACCCGCGGTTTCTGGCGCTTCGCTGCCGTGTGCTGTGTGCGAACAGTGGGTGAACGGTGGGCTTTCCTTCACGGGGCAAACCGAATTTTTATTAAAAATTTTTGAAGATTATTTCTTTAATCTTGTGAGTTCCCAGTTTCTCTCCCTCAATAAAACCCTGCATGGCGGCTTCGGCAAAATATCCATGCTCCAGCCAGTCAAACAGCCACTGATTGACGTATTTTAAATTCCTTTGCTCAAAGCCGTAGCCCGATCTTAAAAGCCATCTTTTGTTGAATTCTTCCTGAGAACCAATCGGCGGAGCTATGATAATGGGCAAGCCCAAAGCCGAATAAAAGGAAAGCTCGGATGGTTTGGTCCATAAAATATCGGTCTTGTGCAATGCCTGATTGAACTTTTGAAAATAGCTTTCAATATTTTCCTCAAAAATAATTTCCACATTCTGATGGTTTTTTAGTTTTAACTTTTCTAAATTTTGCTCAAAATAATTTTTAACTTTCTTTCGAATACCGGCAACTAAAATTATTTTGGCATCTCCGGCCCAAACTTTCGCGGCCATGGCCTTAACGATCTTGATGCCAATTTCTTTTTGGGCTCCCGCTCCTCCGACGGCGAACATTATGGTCAAAGGATGATCTGATTTTTCCGGTAGTTTTCCCAACTTAAACTCAATCAGCTCTTTGTATTTCTGAAAATAATTACTGCGGTGGTCCAAATTGACTATCCTTTGCTTTAAATCTTCTTTCAAAATTTCCATTTCTTTTGAGCCGATGTTTTCTTTAGGCAAAGGGTAGCCGGTTAAGAAAATGTTTTCTTTTCTCACTCCGTAAAGCTTCAGGCGCTCCACCACCCGAGGAGTGGGAGCGAAATACTTAATCTTGCTCTTTTTCGGCTCGGGGGGCGCCCAGGTTCTTGAGATATCGGTATCGCAAACCACACAGTAGATTTCCCCGGGGTATTTGAAGTGCTCGGCCATAAAAGCCACCGTAAAGAAAGTGCCGATCAGGGGCAGAGGTTTTTTGCTTAACTTTTTGATTAAATGTTCGCCCCATCCCTTTTCGATTTGGGCTATGGTTTGTTTTAGTTGAAGGTTCGGCTTGGACAAATCTCTTTTGGGATAAAATTCTAAAATTCTTTGCAGTCTGTCAAAACTGCCAAAAACTATTTTCCCAATAATAGGGATTCTTCTTAATCTGGAAATGAATTCGTAGCCGGCTTTGGCCCTCTCCCACATCTTCTTGTCTTTGTCGGGGATTCCCGGATAGTCGTTAATATTTATCACCCTTTCTCCAAAAGCCAAATGCCTCAAAGGGAAAGCTGTCCTTTGATGACCATAGCCCATGCTTACAGCCACCACCCAGGCTTTTTTATTTTTATTAGATTTTTCTTCCATCGCTCTATTATTACATTGTAACACTAGGAGTCTTAGAAAACCAATCGATTATTTTAACAATATAGGTTAAAAGCAGCCAACAGGGCCAGGATAAAATCCAGCCCAATGTTTGGGAGAATATTCCTGCCAGGCCAAAGATAAAGCCAAAACCCAGCACATAAGCCAGCAGAGGAACAATCAAAATATTCGTTACCAAGCCGGCCAAAGAAAAGTAGCCGAAATTGTAAATTAAAATGGGCAAGGTAAAAACCTGCGCCGACAAAGTCATAGCCAAAATATCGAGTTTAACCCATCTTTTCAGCTCTGGCATCAAATAAACCATACCCAGCACTGCCAGAAAAGAAAGCTGAAAGCCGATATCCCACCTTAAAAGCAAAGGATTTTGGACCAGCATCAGGGCCGCGGCAAAAACTATCGGCCTAACAGAACCTCTCTGTCTACCCAAGGCTTTGGCTAAAATCCACAACCCGCCCATAATGCCGGCTCTGACAGCTGACGAGGGTAAACCGACCATAATTATGTACAAAGTTAACAAACTCACGGCAAGATAAAAAGTTTTTATCCCCCTTAAACCCAGCCATGCTCCCAAAGACATTAAAATCCCGGACAAAATCATAATGTGTATGCCGGAAATGGCGGTAATATGCCTTACCCCAGTTTTATTCAATCTTTCTTTGAGGTCTGCCGGCAGCCGACTTTTGTCGCCCAAAATCATGGCTCCTAAAAGGGAACTGTGGGGCGGCGACATATTCTTGTAAATACTTTTCCTTAATTTATCCTTAAACCCCAAAATTCCTCTCATAATGGATGTCGTAAACCCATTATTTTCGCCAATCTTTTCAATTTCTGGCCAATACATCACCGAATAAATTCCGTCTTTAGCCAGATAATCTTGGTAGTTGAAATCCTCGAATTCGTGGGGAGTCTGCAATTTTCCGCTGATTTTCAATTCGTCGCCGTATTGATATTCCGGATAGCGACCAACGGTAAGTAAAACCCTTCCTGGAACATCCTCCGATTCTACGGTTAATTTTATGTTATCGACCCTGATATCCGGCTCTTTAACCGCCTTAGCCGTAAAAACGATGCTCTGTTCTTCCGGATAAATAATTTTTGACAAAGCTGCTTGATGCCGCCAGATTCCCAAAACTAAAAATAATAAACAAAAACCGACTACCGCCAATTTCTTGCGCTGCCATAAAACTGAAATCAAAAATATTCCCAAAACTAAAAACCCCAACATTACCAATTGAGGAATGAAAACAAACGAATTAATAAAAATCCCTCCGACAAACGCCAAGCAAAAATACAAAAAAACTCTAGATTTTGTCATAACAAAATCTCGGTTTTCTCTTTTTGGAAAAACCCACTGTTCGCACACAGCACACGGCAGCGAAGCGTTAAAAGCCGAAAATTTCTAAAAAAGGTGGGGCGGGAAAACCAGTTGATCGTGAGATGGTTAGATATTATGAGAAAGAAAACAAACTAATGAGGCCTTTGAGGACCAAAAAGGCAGCCAGACCCAGTAAAACGAAGGGGTGAACGGCGGAAATGAGACCGAAAGTAAGCAAAACGCCGGCCCCAATGTCTATCCAGCTGAAAAAGTTAACGATGAAAAGCAGGCCCTTGAGTATTAAATAAATACCCAAAGCCATCATCATTCCCTTGGGGATATAAAGTTGATAAAAGCCGGCTACAAACAAGAAGCCGGCGGCCATATCAGCTATACCAAATAGTTTGGTCATTTTTCCTTGATTTATTGACTTCCCAGGTCTTAAATAAATTTCGGAAATCTTTGATTGCTAAAATTCTCTTCCTTTTCTGGCTTTTACGCCTTTTTTGTAATAATGTTTTACCTCTTTGAATTCGGTTACCAAATCCGCCATTTTAATAATTTCTTTCGGACACCATCTGCCTGTCAACACCAAATCGGGCCCTTCTCTGTATTGCTTCAAAATATCAACAACCTCTTTAACGCTCAATAAACCGAATTTCATGGCCACATTAATTTCGTCCAATATAATCAGATGGTACTTTCTTTTTGCCGTTTTTTTCAGAAAATTTAAATTTTTTTCCTGCCGAATATCAAAATTTTTGATTTTTTTAATTACCTCGATTTCAGAAGATTTGCCGTTTTTTAAAAATTGAACCATCAAAACTTTCTCTCCGGCTCCCGCGGCCCTAAGCGCCATGCCGCAAGCAGCCGATGTCTTTCCTTTTCCATTGCCCGTAAATACATATATCATATATCATAGCGTTCAAAATTATACATTGCAGGTGGGGCAGCTTCCCGGCGGGATCTCGGGAAGTTCGGGAGAAGGATTTTTTAGTTCGGGAGAGATCTCCTTTTCTGAGATCTTAGGAAGTTCCTCTTGTTTGACGCCTTGGATGTTTAAAACCTGTTGCTTGCGCGATTCTGACCTGTAAATAGTAATCCCCTTGCAACCCAATTTATAAGCCAGGAGGTAGGCCGCTTTGACGTCTTCTTCTGTGGCAGAAAAGGGGAAATTAATCGTTTTGCTCACACTGTTATCTACATATTTCTGGAAAGCGGCCTGCATCTTGACGTGGTCTTCATAATTAATATCCAGGGCGGTAACAAAAATCTTTCGCCATTTCGAGGGAACCTCTTCCATGTCTTTCACCGAGCCCTTCTGGGCGATTTTCTTCATTAAATCTTCCGAATAGAATCCCTCCCGCTTGGCTATTTCCTCAAACAAGGGATTAACCTCCACCATTTCTTCTCCCCCCAGCACATGCTTTCTGACAAAAGAAAGGGCGTAGTATGGTTCAATGCCAAAAGAACAGCCAGCTATGATGGAAATAGTTCCGGTGGGGGCTATGGTTGTCACGGTGGCGTTGCGCAAAGGCTTTCCGCTGGCAACATAAATGCTGTATCTATAATTCGGGAAAGAGCCCCTTTTCTCCGCAATTTTCTCCGATGCCTTGTGACTTTCTTCCTGAATGAATTTCATCACTTTTTCTGCCATACTTATGGCTTCTTTCGAATTATAAAGAATTTCCAATCTGACCAACATATCGGCCCAACCCATTACTCCCAACCCAATCTTCCTGTTGCCTTTAGTCATTTTTTCGATTTCTGGAAGAGGATAGCGATTAACATCGATGACATTATCTAAAAAATGCACGGCGTCCCAAGTAATTCTGCGAAGTTTTTCCCAATCAATCTCGTATTTTCCGTCCTTCTTCTTTAACATTTTCGCCAAATTGATGCTTCCCAAATTACAACTCTCTGAGGGAAGCAGCGGTTGTTCGCCGCAAGGGTTGGTGGCTTCTATCTCGCCCAATTGAGGAGTGGGATTGTATTTGTTGATATTGTCTATGAAAATTACGCCGGGCTCTCCGTTAAGCCAAGCATAATGGGCAATAAGATTAAAAACCTTCTCGGCCTCCAATTGTCCCCAAACTTGGTTGTTGCGCGGATTAATTAAATCATATTTTCTATTTTGCTTCAGGGCCTCCATAAACTCATCGGTCACTGTGACAGAAATATTAAAATTGGAAAGAATTCCTTCCTCGGCTTTGGCAGTAATAAATTTTAAAATATCAGGATGGTCCACCCGCAAAATTCCCATCATGGCTCCGCGTCTTTTCCCACCCTGCTTTATGGTGTCGGTGGCAGCGTCGAAAACCGTCATAAAAGTGATTGGCCCACTGGCGATTCCTTGGGTACTTTTGACAATATCTCCTTTGGGCCTCAATCTGGCAAAAGAATATCCCGTGCCGCCGCCGGATTGATGAATCAAGGCGGTTTGTTTTATTGCTTCAAAGATCCCCTCTATAGAATCGGGAACTTCAAGCACAAAACAAGCACTCAGCTGCTGCAAAACATTGCCGGCGTTCATTAATGTGGGACTGTTCGGTAAAAATTCTAAAGAGGCCATCATGCGGTAAAACTTTTCTTCGATTTTAAATAACTCTTCATCGGTAATGTCCGGGCGGTAATATTTTTCGGCAGAAGCTATATTTTGAGCTACCCTCTTGAACAATTGCTGGGGGGTTTCAATTATTTTTCCGGCTTCATTTTTCTTCAAGTATCTAGATTCCAAAACTCGAAGGGCGTTAGGAATAAGTTTAGTCTTTACTTGGCGGTTTAAAAGCCACCACTTGGCTTCTCTGATTTCGGTTCTTTTCTGTCGGTATTCCTGGTAAGCCTGAGCTACGACATTCAATCCTGTGTTTTTCAAAACTTCTATGACAACATCTTGAATCTGCTCCACTTCTGGAATCTTCCCGGCAAACCTCTCGTTTAAAATTAAAACCACTTTGTCAGAGAGGTTCTCGGCCAAATTTTCATTTTCTTCGGTAGCCACCAGGGCTTTGCGAATGGCATCGGTAATTTTTGACTGATCCCAATCGACAACCCTGCCATCCCTTTTTTTAATTTTTATAATTTTGCTTTCTATCATACCTCTGATAAAAAAACTCTTTAAAGAAAAAAGAGACAGAATGAAAAGATTATTTTATTTTACCGCAATAAAAAAGCGGGGTCAAAACCCCGTCAACCCCCTTAGAAGCTTGGTTTATCCACAGCCCTGCCTAAAAATTCCCTAGAATGCACTATTAAAGCACAATGTCTCCAGTGAAAAAATAAAACCAAAACCCATAAAAGGGCACCAGGCTTTCGTCGGGCCCTCTTTATCAACCGTTCCATCAAATATTCAGTCAATCCATCAAATATTCAGTCAATTATTCAGTCAATTATTCAATCAATTATTCAATCAATTATTCAATCAATTATTTTATCAATTATTTTATCAATTATTATACTAATATTCTGCTCATAAAAGTGTTAATCTATGGCGATAGCTATAGATTAACACTTTGGTTATGCCCATTAATTAAGCCGGAATGCTTTTCTTAAAAAAGAATCGTCTTCTATAGAATCGGTGACAATTAAGCAAATTTCTTTCTTGCTTAATCCGAAGAATTCTCGCAAGAGTTCAATTTCATCTTTGCATTCATAAGGACACGCCCAAACACTTTTTTGCAATGGTTTAAAACCTAACTGTTTGAGTTTGCTTCTAAAAAGTTCTCGCTTGGTGCGTTTTAATTCAGAAATATCAAAAATCACCAACCGCCATTTTCTGTCCCATTTCCGCGGTACTTTAATTTTTAAATCGTCAATTTGAAAAATGCCGGCTATTCTCCTGCCTTTATCGGTTAAAGTCATATAAAGTTGGTGGTTTCTTTTTTCAAAATTAATATAGCCGTATCTTTGCAGATTATAAAATACGTCGTAAACTTTTCTTTTGGAATATTTTTTCTTATTTTTAAAACTTTTTAAAAGATTGGTGCCAAAATAAGGAGAAGTGGCAGCTACGGCTATCGCACCGGAAATAGCCAAAGCTTTCAAAACATCTTTAGCAATTTCCGATTTTGGTTTCTTAAAATAATATTTGTATTTACTCATCGTTGTTGTTCTATAGCTATAGCTATACATTAACAACAGTAACTCGTTGTTCTGTTGTACTGACTGATTTTATACTAACTGATTTTATACTGACTGATTTTATACTAACTGAATTTATACTGACTGAATTTATACTGACTGAATTTATACTGACTGAATTTTAATGGTTATTTATTTTCTCCGAAGCCGGTGGCGATGACGGTAATTTTTATTTCGCCTTTTGGCAATCTCTTGTCGTGAACTGCACCGAAAATAACTCGGGCTCTTGAATCCGAGTGCTGGGTAATTAATTTGGCAACTTCATTCACTTCCGACAGACTCAAGTCTTGGCCGCCGGAAATATTGAAAAGAATACCCTTCGCTCCCTTGATAGAAAAATCAAGCAAGGGAGAATTAATAGCCAAATTGGCTGCCTGCTCCACCCTTCTCTCTCCCTTGGCTTTGCCTATCCCGAAAAAAGCCTGCCCTGCATCCTGCATAATCGTTTTGACGTCGGCAAAGTCAACATTAACGATACCGGGCAAAATTATCAAATCGGTGATCCCTTGAACCGCCTGACGCAATACTTCGTCGCACTGCCAGAAAGCGGAAAGCAAGGTGGTATTTTGATCTCCTTGAGCTAGAACCTTGTCGTTGGGAATAACCAGCAAAGTATCCACTTTTTGTCTCAAAATCTCCAAACCCTTTTTGGCAACTTGCTGCCTATAAGATCCCTCGAAAGAAAAAGGAGTGGTAACCACTCCAACCACCAAAGCTCTTGAACTCTTGGCTATTTCAGCTACTAGAGGGGCAGCTCCCGTTCCTGTCCCACCCCCCAAGCCAGCGGTAATGAAAACCATGTCAGCGCCAGTTAACATACCCTTTATTTCTTCTTTTTGCTCTTCTGCGGCCTTTCTGCCGATTTCCGGATTCATGCCAGCTCCCAGTCCTCGAGTTAAATTCCTGCCAATACGCAGTTTTTTGTGGGCTTTGGTTTTTTGAAGATCCTGGGCATCGCAGTTCATGGCAATAAGCTCCACCCCCTGAATCTTGCAGAAAGACATTCTGGAAATGGCGTTGCAGCCAGCTCCACCCGTTCCCACTACTTTTATATTTGTACTCATTTTTATGGTATAAAAATCTTAAATATTTTCTTTAATTTGGAAAAAGTTTCTCTCCCAAAAGAGTAAGGTTTTTTAAATCCATCTTCGCTTATTAAATCCTCTCCCATCAAAACCAGGCCTGCGGCGGTGCTCCAAGAAGAATCCCTTTCCAAACCTATCAGTCCCGAAGGATAGCCAAGCCTAGCGGGCAGTTTCAATTCTTTTTTAGCAAGTTCCACCATTTTTGGCAACTTGGATCCGCCTCCCACCAAAACCACTCCAGCGGGCAAAAGTCCCTTGCGGGAAATCCCCTTTATTTCTTTTTGCACCAGATTAAAAATCTCCGAAACCCTGGCCTCAATGACCCCCACCAGCATTTTTCTGGAAAAAACCAAGGGTTCACCATTCCCCGAATCTTTGGGCAGCTCGATTTTCTCCCTCTTTTTCCCACCCTTCCAAAGACAGGTGCCAAATTCCTTCTTTATCTTTTCTGCAATATCGATGTCGGTTTTTAGGGCCACGGCAATATCGTTGGTAATATGATCTGAACCGATAGGAAATACGGCTGCATGGATTAGGTCTCCTTCTTCGTATACTGCCAAATCTGTGGTGCCAGCCCCGATATCCACCAAACACGCTCCCAACTCCTTTTGCTGAGGGGTCAAACAGGCTCTGGCCGAAGCCAAAGGAGAAGGATTAATGTCTGAAATCTGAAAACCCGCATTCAAAACAGCGGAAGTCAAATTTTTTAAATAGGGAGTGAATCCGCAAAGAGCCAATACTTCCACTTCCAATCTCATTCCCTGCATGTCCAGGGGCTCTTTAATTTGTCCCTGTCCGTCAACTATAAATTGCCGGGGATAAACATCCATAATTTCCCTGTTGGAGGGGAGAGAAAAAGTCTGGGCGTCCTGCACTACCCTATTGACGTCTTCTTCTGAAATTCTTTGGTCTGCTCGAGAAACCACTATGGTCCCGTGAGAAGGAGTACAATAAACGTGGCTGCCGGAGACGTTAACATAAACGTCTTCAATTTTCCTGCCTATCTCCTGTTGAAGTTGAGACAGGGCCTCTCTGATGTTTTTGGAAACCTCCTCAATGTTAACCACCACTCCTTTTCTTATTCCAAAAGAAGGCATCTCTGACTGTCCCAGTACTTCCAAATCCGGAGAACCATTTTTCTTTCCCGCAACCAAAACCTTTATTGTTTTTGTCCCCAAATCCAACCCGGTTATGATATGGTTCTTTGTCATTAATCCGTTTTGGGAGTCAATAATTCTTTTACTATTTTGGAAACCAAAGCCCCATCAGCTTTGCCCTTAACTTGGGGCATTAATCCCGACATAACCCTTCCCATGTCTTTGGGGTCTTTAGCTCCGATTTTCTCTATTGCTTCTTTGGCAAGCTTCTTTATCTCCTCTTCTGATAACTGCTCTGGCAGGTACTTTTGCAGAATCTGCAGTTCTTTTTTTTCTTTTTCTGCCAGATCATTTCTGCCTCCTTTCTCGTATTCTTCTGCTGCCTCTTTTCTCTTTTTGACTTCGGAGGCAATCACTTCAATTATTTCCTCGTCGTTTAACTCCGCTTCCTTTTCCTCGCCGGATTTGTACCTTTTTTCCTTTGCCTTGTTCAAAATGGCTGCTGTCAGCATGCGCAAAACAGAGGTTTTTAACTCCTCCTTGCCTTTGACTGATTCTGCCAGGTCTTTTTGAATTTTTTCCTTTAAGCTCATAAACTAGAAAAGCTTATAGCTTACCGAGTTTTTTCAGTTTTTGGTACTCTTTTTTTAATTCTTCCCTCCTCAAAGCCGCTCTCTTTTTTGCCTGACGGCTTTTGGGTCGCTCTTTGAAGCGGTTTTTTCTGGCTCTAAGCAAAATTCCGCTTTGCTGCATTCTTTTGGCAAAGCGTCTAGCCAAGCTTTGGGGGTTTTCCCTTTGATATTTTTTAATTTCTAAGGCCATGGTAAAGTTTTACCTCCTAATATGTGTAAATGCAAGTGGTTTACGGTTTGACCGGCCTCTTTTCCTACATTCAAGACCAATCTGTAGCCGTTGGGAGAAAGCTTCTTTTCCCTGGCAACCTTCTGGGCGACCAGAAACATCTCCCCCATTAATTCCTTGTCTTGCACCTCCAAGTGGTCTACCGAAGGAATGTGCTTTTTGGGAATTACCAAAATATGGACGGGAGCCTGGGGATTGATGTCTTTAAATGCCAGGAACTTATCGTCTTCGTAAACTATGTCGGCTGGCGTTTCTTTATTGGCAATTTTGCAAAAAAGGCAAGAAATAAGCATAACACTAATACACGAATTAACACTAATGTCACGAATAAAATATTGGTGTCATTCGTGTATCATTAGTGAATTAGTGTTGTTTAAGACGTTTTTTAATTTCTCCCACTACTTTCTCGAGTTTTACGATGTCTTGTTTTCCTGACGCCATATCCCTGACTATAATTGTCCCCTCCAGAGCTTCTTTCTGTCCAAGTATCAGAGCATAAACTGCCCCTACCCTGTCAGCTATTCTTAACTGAGTTTTAAGTGAGTCCCTGCCCAGAGATTCGGCTATATTTATCTTGGCTTTCCTAAAATCCTCCACCAGTTTTAAGCTTTTTCTCTTGGCTAAGTTTCCCAACTGGGCTAAATAAACTTTCTTTTCCGGCAAAGAAGGCTGTTTGTTTTTCTTCGTTCTTTCTTTTATAGTTGCCACCAGTCTTTCAATGCCGGCGGCTCCACCGCAAGCCGGGGTGTCTTTTCCCCCCAACAACTTAACCAAAACATCATATCTTCCGCCGCCAACCAAGGCTCCCAGCTTCCGACCTTCTTCGGTGTCTTCAAAAATTTCAAACACGGTCTTGGTATAATAATCCAGGCCCCTAACCAAATAAGGATTGAGGTGATAGGGCAAGTCCAACTCGTCCAAAAATTCCAAAACTTCTTTGAAATGCGATTTGCATTCCTCGCAAAGATGATCAATGATTTGCGGCGCCTGAGCTTTCACCGGCTGGCATTTCTCCTCTTTGCAGTCCAAAATCCGTAGAGGATTTTCTTTCAACCTTCTGCGGCAATCGGCGCAGAGAGAGCTTTCCCTCGACCTGAAATAGTTTGACAAAAGTTTTTTGTAATAAGGGCGGCACTGGCTGTCGCCAATACTGTTTATCTCTATAACCAAATTTTTAAACTTCAGTTCTCTGAGAATATTGTAAAAAATTTGAATGATTTGAGCGTCTATGACGGCGTCCTGCTCGCCAAAAATTTCCAAGTTAAACTGATGGAATTGGCGAAATCTGCCCGCCTGCGGCCTTTCCAGCCGGAACAATGGACCAACGGAATAAAGCTTGACGGGCTGAGGCAAATTAAACATGCCGTGTTCAATGTAGGATCTGGTGATGGCGGCGGTAAATTCGGGGCGCAAAGCCAAATAATCCCCGCCCTTGGCCCTAAAAACATACATCTGTTTTTCAACAATGTCAGTGCTCATGCCAATTCCTCTGGAAAAAAGCTCGGCTGTCTCCAAAATAGGAGTATCTATTCTTTGAAAATTGTAAAAGCTGGCACAGCTTTCTGCTGTATTGTAAATCTTTTGATAAAACGGCTGATCCTCCGGAAGAATGTCATGCATGCCAGTGGGAGATTGAAATTTGGGTTTTTTGGCCATTTTAGTAACTGGGGACTTCAATTTTGGCTAAAGCCGTGAAGGGCCAAGCTCGTATCAATACTCGACCGATGATATTTTCTTCGGGCAAGGTGCCCCAGCGCCGGGAATCGGAAGAGAAAAGGCGGTTGTCTCCCAAAACAAAGTAATCATTTTTATCCAGCCTGATTTTAAGATTCCCGGGAGTGTTTTTCAAATCAGGCAAGTAATCGGATTCGTCGAGAATCTGGGGGATTCCTTTTTCGTCGTAAACATTGATCTCCCCCTCTTTTATTTCCACCGTTTCTCCAGGCAAACCGATAATTCTCTTGATATAACGCTGGGAAGGATTGTTGGGATATTTGAAAACCACTACTTCTCCTCGCAGGGGATCCCTAAAATGGTAAGAAAACTCATCAATAATTAAGTAGTCTCCGTTATGAAAATTCGGCTCCATGGACTGGCCCCTGACAAAAAAGGGTTGAAACACAAAATACCTGATAGGAATTACTATCAGCATGGCGATAATGACTATCTTTGAAACTTCCCAAATAAAAAGGAGTATTTGTCTCATAATACTTCCTTAAGTATAGCAATAATGATAAAATAAATCAACACAATGAAAGTTTTAATTGTGGGGCTGGGGAACCCCGGAAAAAAATACATCGGAACAAGACACAATGTTGGATTTAGGGTCGTTGACGAGCTAGCCAAGGAAAAGCGAGAAGGATTTATTTTGGCCAAACCACGGACTTTTATGAATCAATCTGGCAAGGCAGTCAAACAATTAATTGAAAATTGCTGTATGAGAACAGCGGGCAAATTAAAAATTGAAAATTTAATCGTGGTGCACGACGACATTGATCTGCCAATCGGAGGTTTCAGAATCCAAAAAGGCAGGGGAGCAGCCGGCCACAAAGGAGTTCAATCGATCATTGATGCATTGGGAACGAAAGATTTCTGGAGAATAAGAATAGGCATCTGCCCAAAAACCGGCAAGCCCAAAAATGTGGAAAAATTCGTCCTTCAAAAATTCACCAAGGAAGAAGAAAAAATAATAAAAAAAACAATCAAAAAAGCAATCTTAGAGATCGCCAAAATTTAGCGTGAGGGCAAACGCCAGGATTTCCCGAGTAATTACCCGAGAATCCTGGATGGCTATAGGAAGGATTGCTTTTTCGCTTACCCCCACACTGAATCTTGTTTGACACTTCGTCAACGATATTGTATATCACAGCTGAATGGAAGCGTCAAGGGATGCGATAGATAAAATTTTAATAGTAAGTATAACCCCATATTTTTTAGAAAAGGGGAATTTTTGGTTTGATAAAAATCTAAACAAAATACTGGAGGCTCGGAAAACTCAATCTTTTTTTGAAGATAATATAATCTTTTTGGAAAAAAATAAGGAATTTAATTTTTCTCAATTTCTAAGAAAATTAGATGAAATGGGCTACGAGAAGGTCCAAACTACTTCCGAACCAGGAGAGTTTTCCAGAAGAGGAGGCATCATTGACGTTTTTCCCATCAATCTAAACCAAGCTGTCAGAATTGACTTCTACGGAAATCTAATTGAGAACATCGAAAAATTACCAGTTGAGATAAAAAACGAAAAAGAAGCCAAAGAAAGAATAAAGAAAAAATTAAAACACCAAAAGATCTTTTCTGATTTAAAAGGACTAAAATCGGGGGATTATTTAGTACATTTAGACCACGGGGTTGGTAGATTTCGTGGCATAAGCGAATTACCTCGCGATCGTGAGGTGTTTAAATATTATGTTCTGGAATATGCGGCTGGTGATAAATTATATGTGCCGGTAGGACTGGAAAGAAAACTATCAAGGTACATTGGATTTACCGAGCCCAAAATTTCTAGATTAAGCAGCCCTTTTTGGGTAAAAACCAAGAAAAAGGTTAAAGAGGAGGCAGAAAAGCTGGCCAAGGAACTTTTGGAAATTTATGCCCAGAGGGAAATTGCCCGCCGACCTCCTTACATTTCTGATACGGAAATCGATTCTCGGGTTGCCGATTCTTTCAACTTTGAAGAAACCCCCGACCAAATTCAGGCAATGCAGGAGATAAAAAAGGACTTGGAAGAATCAACAGAACCAATGGACAGAATAGTTTGCGGCGACGTAGGATTCGGAAAAACAGAACTTGCTCTGCGCGCCATGGTAAAAGCCGTCAACTCCGGTTGGCAAGCAGCCATGATCTGCCCCACCACCATTCTGGCTTCTCAGCATTACCATAATTTTAAAGAACGTCTAAAACATCTGCCAATCAGGATCTGCTTACTCTCGCGCCTTCAAGGAAAAAAAGAACAAAAAGAAATAATTAACCATCTCAAAACCAGAAAATTGGACATTGCTATTGGCACTCACCGGCTTTTATCAAACGACGTAGAATTCAAAAAGCTGGGACTTTTGGTTATCGATGACGAACAAAGGTTCGGAGTAAGGCAAAAGGAAAAACTAAAGAAAATGAGAACCTCCTTAGACGTCTTATCTCTTTCTGCCACTCCCATTCCCAGAACTCTCTACTTGGCTCTTTCTTCTTTGAAGA
>CAYYJV010000007.1:0-22568 GCA_964472225.1 uncultured Candidatus Saccharibacteria bacterium
TTGGCTGAAACTTCGTGAGGTATGGTATCCTCTCCGATGGGAACCTCGATTAAATTCTTTTTGGCAAGGCGGGTGGCTTTTTCTATGGCCAAACTAACATCTCCCCCTTTGGCAACACCTATGCCGACCTTCCCTTTCTGGTTTCCCGTAACCACCAAAGCTCTGAAGCGCATTTTCCTTCCGCCGGCCCTCGTGTGGGCGACCCTAGCCAAATCCAAAAGCTTTGACTCGAACTCGTCTTTGAGCCCCTCTTTTCTAAACTTTTCCCCTGTTTTTGGTTTGTCTTGAATCATTTTGAAAATTGATAATTGCTATGTAAATTAAAAATTAGAATTGCAGCCCCCCCTCTCTGGCCCCTTCGGCCAAGGCCTTCACCCGGCCGTGGTACCTGTATCCTCCCCTGTCAAAAACCACTTTACCAATTTTCTTTTCCTTTGCTTTTTGGGCAATTAACTTTCCTACTTCTTTGGCCTTTTTAATATTTGCCTTGCCCTTAGCGGAAGCTAATGTTTTGCCATTCTCGTCATTAATTAACTGGGCATAGATATACTGATTGGAACGAAAAACGCAAAGCCTGGGCCTCTTGGCTGTGCCTTTTATCTTGGCTCTAATCCTTCTCTGCCGTTTTTTTCTTTGTTCTCTTTTTTCTAACATATTAAGCGGTGGCCCCTACGGCCTTTTTGCCTAATTTTCTTCTGATTTGCTCTCCTTGGTATCTTATACCCTTTCCCTTGTATGGTTCGGGGGGTCTTACTTTCCTTATCCTGGCTGCGGTCTGCCCCACCAGTTCTTTATCGACACCCGAAACCGTAATGACGTTTTTGTCCACGGAAAACTGAATACCTTCGGGCTTTTTGATTTTCACCGGCTGAGAAAAACCCACATTCAGCACCAAATCTTCCCCTTCCAGGCCGGCTCGGTAGCCGACGCCCTCTATTTCCAGCTTTTTTTCATAGCCCTGGGTAACTCCCTGGACCTGATTGTAAATTAAAGCCCGACTCAATCCCCAAAAAGCCTTATCATCGCTTTGAACAAAAATCTTTCCGTCTTTTACCTCAACTTTAACTTCGGGCCTAAACTCTCGAGAGATTTCTCCCTTGGGACCCTTAACGGTCACCCTTCTGTCGTCTATCTTAACTTCTACACCTTCGGGTATAATAATGGGTTTTTTACCGATACGCGACATAAAAAGATTAAAGATACAAAAAATATTTTTGCGTTTTTGTGTTTTTGTCTTTGGTTTTTACCATATCTCACACAGAACCTCCCCCCCCAATTTATTCTTCCTAGCTCCTTTATTGGTCATTAATCCCTTGGAGGTGGAAATTATGGATATGCCGTATCCCCCTTTAACGGGCTTCAGCTTTCCGTACGGCAAGTAAATTCTCTGACCGGGCTTGGAAACTCTTTTTAAGCCGGAAATGGCGGGAAGCCCGTTTTCGTATTTAAGAGTTAATTCAATAAACTTCCTGGACTTTTTTCCTCTTTTTTCGACTTTTTCAACAAAACCCTCTTTTTCCAAAATTTGGGCAATCTCGTATTTCAAATTAGAAAAAGGAATCTCCACCGTTTCTTTGCCTACGGCCTGAGCGTTCCTTATTCTGTTAAGCATGTCGGTAATTGGGTCCGTCATATTTTTTACCAGCTTGATTTTTTAATTCCGGGTATTAATCCTTTGTTCGCCATTTCCCTGAAGCATATTCTGCAAAGCCCGAATTTTCTCATGTATCCCCTCTTTCTGCCACAGCGAAAACAGCGCCGAACAATTCGACTTTTAAACTTTGGCTTTCTTTTAGATTTTGCTATCTGCGCCTTGGTGGCCATACATTTCTATTCTATGATTTAATGGGAAATCCTAGTAGTTTGAACAGTTCCAGGGCTTCTTCGCGAGACCCGGCCGTAGTGACTACCGTCACTTCCAAGCCGAATATGTTTTTAGTTTTTTCGGGAGAAACTTCGGGAAAAGCAATGTGTTCTTTAAGACCTAAGGTTAGGTTCCCCTCACCATCTACTGATTTTTGATCTATGCCGTGGAAATCGCGGGATCTGGGCAAGGCAATATGAATCAATCTTTCCAGAAAATCATACATCTTTCTTTTTCTTAAAGTAACCTTGGCTCCAATTGGCATGCCCTTCTTTATTTTAAAACTGGCTATAGATTTCTTGGCTTTGGTTAACACGGCCTTCTGTCCGCAAATTAAGGAGAGGTCGTTGATAATGGCTTGTTCAATTTTCTTCTGTTCATCTCCGGTCTTGCCCACAACTTCCCTGCCAAAGCCGGTATTGACCACCACTTTCTCGATTCTCGGCACAGCCATATCACTGGTATAACCGAATTTTTCCTTCATTTGTGGTATAACCTCTTTTTGGTATTTATCTCTTAGTTTCATAGCTCTTGTTTGCACTTTTTGCAAATACGATATTTTTTCTTCTCTATAATCTTGCGTCCGACGCGGGTGGCTTTGCCGCATTTGGGACAGATTAGCTTGATATTGGAAATATCAAAGGGGACCGGCATTTCTACTATTTGACCTTTTTCTCCGGACCTCTTAGGCCTGACATGCTTTTTCCTGATATTCACCCCCTCAACTACAACTTTGTTTTCTTTTGGAAAAACGTCCAAAACCTTTCCCTGCTTGCCGCGGTCCTTGCCGGAAATTACTACGACTTGGTCACCTTTTTTAATCTTCATAATAGCTATACGATTTCTTTGGCCAAAGCCGCAATTTTATTAAAACCTTTTTCTTTGATTTCTTTGGGAATGGGTCCGAAAATCCTCCCTCCCCTGGGTTCCCGGGTCTTTCCCTCCAGAATCACGCAAGCGTTGTCGTCAAAGCGAATGTAGGAGCCGTCCGACCTTTTGTAATTTCTCTTTTGTCTTACCACCACGGCTCTCACCACATCGTGCTTTTTTACCATTCTCCTGGGTTCTGCCTCCTTGACCGTCCCCACTATGATATCGCCAATCTGAGCATACCTGTGGCGGGTGCCCGACAAAATTTGAAAACACTGGAGAATCTTAGCTCCGGTATTATCGGCTACATTTAACATGGTTCTTGGTTGAATCATAATTATTCGATTATTTAATTAACGGATTAACGCATTAACGAATTAGTTAACTCGTTAACTCGTTAACTTTTGGGTTAATTAATTTCTTCACTACTTTCCATCTTTTCTCCTTGCTTATCGGACGACATTCTTCAATTATGACTTTGTCACCAACCTCAAAAGGCGTATCAGTGTGGGCTTTGTATTTTTTGTGAACCCTGAATCTTTTCTTGTATTTAGGATGCTGCTTGATCCTTTCCACCACCACTACGACGGTTTTGGGGGTCTTTTGCGATTTAATTGTGCCTGTTAGTCTTTTTTTAGGCATGTTAGTATTCTGGCAATATCTTTTTTAATTTGCCTTATCTCCCTGACGTTTTTCACCTTGCCGGAAGCCAAATCGAACTTCAATTGCCGCAATCTCTCGCGGCTATCCCGTAGCAACCTCCTCAATTCCATTTCAGATTTTTGGCGTAGTTCACCGGCTTTCATATTATTTATTAACGAATAACGAATTCGCTGTGTTATGAATGGTGGGCATATTCGTACGGATTCGTTATTCTTTAATTTATCTTTTTATGAATTTGGTTCTGATGGGAAGTTTTTGGCTGGCTGTTTCGAAAGCTTCTCTGGCTGTTTCTTCTGGCACGCCCTCCAGCTCAAATATGATTCTCCCCGGACGAATTGGATAAACGTAGTGATCCACCCCTCCTTTGCCTCCTCCCATGGGAACTTCCGTCCCTTTTCGGGTGACGGGCTTGTCTGGAAAAATCCTAATCCAAAGCTTTCCTCCTTTTTTCAAATACCTGATAACAGCTCTTCTGGCGGCCTCAATCTGACGAGCGGTCAGCCATTTTTCTTCCATAGCTTTCAAGCCGAAACTGCCGAAAGCTAATTCGGTTCCTCTGGTTTCGATGCTGGTCCTCCGCCGTCCTTTCATCCATTTTCTATGTTTTACTTTTTTGGGAAAAAGCATAGTACCTTATTCGAACCTTTCTCCTTTATAAATCCACACCTTGACACCGATTACGCCGTAAGTGCAGTAGGCTTCAGCATGATGGTAATCAATGACGGCCCTCAAGCTTTGACGGGGAAGGCGACCTTTTTTAAGCCATTCCCTTCTGGAAATCTCGGCGCCCCCCAATCTTCCCGATACTTCTATTCTCACTCCCATCACTTCCTTGTTGGTCATTACCTTTTCAACTGCCTGCTTCATGGCTCTCCGGTGAGGAATCCTTTTCTCCAACTGCTGGGCGACCCACTGGGCGACCAAAGAAGCTGAAGTCCAAATATTCCTGACCTCCCTGATTTCCAGTTTCAACTCTCTTTTAGCAGAGGTCTTCTTTGCCTTATTTAAAACATTTTCCAGCTCTTTTTTTAAATCTTCGGCCCCCTTGCCTCCCCGGCCAATGATCAAACCGGGCCTGGCGGTGTTGATGATAACGTTAACTTTGCCCGGCGACCTTTCAATTTCTATATTCTGCAGAATACCATCTTTCAGCTTCTTCTCCAAGAATTCCCTAATTCTAAAGTCTTCTTCCAAATACTGGGGAAGATTTTTTTTATCCAGCCAGCGAGAATTCCAATCAGCCAAATCTCTCAACCTAAATACTTTGGGGTGGACTTTATGGCTCATAATATTCTCTACGAATTACGAATTTCTTACGAATATACGAATATTATTTGTTATTTATTTTTCCGCTTTTTTTCATATTTCGTAACTCTTTTTTTCTTGGTTTCGTCTAAAATTAAAGTAATATGGGAGGTCTTTTTCTGTATTTCGTAAGCCTGCCCCCTGGCCCTGGCCCGCCATCTTTTTAATTTGGGTCCTTCGTCCACTGTAATTTTAGAAATGTACAAGCGAGAAGGGTCCAAGTTTTTCTGCTTGGCAGAAGCTATCGCCGAATTCAAAAGTTTTAGTACGGGGGGAGCCGCTCTTTTCACGGTAAACTGTAAGATAACCCGGGCCTCTTCGACTGATTTTCCCCGAATAAGATCTGCCACCAATCTGACCTTCCTGGGAGCTATCCTTAAATGTCTTAGTTTTACCGTAGTTGACATAAATAGAAGTTTCTATCCTGTTTTTATTTTATTCTTTTGATTCTCTAAGTTTGACGGCTTCTTTTTCTGATGCGGCTGCTTCCAATTCTCTCTGCATCTTTCCTCCGTGACGGCTGAACTTGGTGGTTGGGGCAAATTCCCCCAACTTGTGGCCCACCATATCTTCTGTAATATGGACGGGCACATGCTCTTTGCCGTTATGAACGCCGAAGGTAAAGCCCACCATTTCCGGAGTAATGGTGCAGGACCTGCACCAGGTTTTAACAACCTGCTTTTGGTCGGGCTTCATGCCTTTAATCTTCTTCAGCAGTTTTTCTGACACGTATGGACCTTTTTTTATTGATCTAGGCATATTTGTGAATAATTTAAGATTTAGCCATACTGGGCAACCAATTATTTTTTCTTTCTTCTTTGAATAATATACTTATCCGTCCACTTCCTTTTGCGGGTCTTAACTCCCTTGGCGGGTTTTCCCCAAGGGGTCTTGGGGTGCTTCAAACCGATAGGGGCTTTTCCCTCTCCGCCCCCGTGAGGATGATCCGGGGGAATCATAGCCGAACCCCTGACGGTGGGCCTTATCCCCTTGTGTCTAACCCTGCCCGCCTTCCCTAATTTCATATACTTGTGTTCCGGTCGAGAAACGGAGCCCACCGAGGCAAAACAATCAGAGAATATTTTTCTAACTTCGGTAGAGGGCATCTCAATATGAGTGTATTTTCCTTCGTGAGCCAGAATCTTGGCTGTTCCGCCCGCCCCTCTGACTAATTTGCCTCCCCGGCCAGATTCAATCTCGATATTATATACCTGGGTTCCGACCGGAATATTTTTTAATTTCATTCGATGACCGGGCTTCAGCTCTGCTTTATCTGAACAAACCACACTATCCCCCACTTTTATGCCCTGGGGAGCTAACCTGTATCGCTTATCACCATCCTCGTATTCTAAAAGCATGATGAAGGCGGTTCTATAAGGATCGTACTCAATGGAAACAACTTTGGCTTTTACACCAATCTTCTCCTGGCCAAAATCCAAAACCCTGTAAAGGCGCTTAGCCCCCCCGCCTTTGTGTCTGACAGTAATTCTGCCCGAACTTCCTCTGCCGGCCCTTTTTTTCAAACTCAAAAGCAGTCTTTTTTCGGGCTTTTTTTTGGTTAAGATACTGAAGTCTTCTTTTGTGGCAAATTTTTTAAGCATAGGGTAAGGTGAGGTAGCGGGCTTCCAAAGTAGCTTTCGGAGGCAGCCGAGCACGGTTTCGCCGAAGGGCGAATCGGCTGCCGAGAACGCAGAGCCCAAAATCTCGCAAGGATTTTGAGGCTCGGTACTTTGGAAGCCCGCTACCGAACCATTATCTAGGTAAAACCTCTATCTTCTGACCTTCGGTTATTTTCACTATGGCTTTTTTGTATCCCTTTCTTTCTCCCTCAATCCTGCCCAATCTTCTTTTCTTGGAGGGTACGTTTATTATCCGGACCGAAACCACATTGACTCCGTAAAGATCTTCCACTGCTCTCTTTATCTCTGTTTTGCCGGCTCTGGGGAAAACTTCGAAAACGTACTGATTTTTATTAATCAAATCCGTCGCCTTTTCGGTAATGTGAGGACCTTTTAAAACGCGGTAAGCCACATCGGAAATCTTCTTGGGCTTGGGGGCGGCAGCCGGTTTTCGGGCCCGGCGCGGCTTAACCGCGGGGGCTATTTTTCCCTTAGCTTTCTTTTCGGGTTTTTTCTCGGATTTTTTCTTTTCGGGAACTTTTTTCTTTTTCTTAAAAATACCAAATAGGGCCATATTATTCTACAAAATTTTCCTTGATTACTTTAATTGATTCCTTGGGCATGACTAAATATTTAAAATTAAGCAACTCCAAGACATTTAAATCTTTGGCTTGAATAATCTCTGTTTTGGGTAAATTTCTAGCCGCCCTGATGATGTCTTTGTCCATTCCCGGCAAAGCAATCAGGCGGCTTCCCTCTTTGCAGGGAAGATTTCCTATAATTTTTGCCATAAGCTTTGTTTTCGGCTCGGCCAATTGTATCTTATCCAAAAGAATCAAAAAGTTGTTTTGGGCCTTGGACGATAAAACCTGCAGCAAAGCTTTCCTTCTCATCTTTTTACTGATCTTCTTCTTAAAAACCCTTTCTTTGGTGGGACCGAAAGTTACTCCTCCGCCTCGCCACAGAGGCGATCTAATGGAGCCGTGTCTAGCTCGCCCCGTGCCTTTCTGTCGCCAGGGTTTTCTACCTCCTCCCCTGACCTCTCCTCTGCCCTTGGTATGAGCTATCGCCCGCCTCCTGTTCGCCATCTGGGATAAAGCCACTTGATGCACCAAATCAGGATTCACTTTCTGACCGAAAATCTCCGCGGGCAAACGCGTCTGAGAAACTACTTTACCTAATTGATTGTAGGTCTTAACAAGCATAATTTAAAAAACATAATTAAAAAAATAAGTTGGGAAGGGGGCAAAAAATAATATTGGTCCTATTGCTGTCATCGGCGGTGACTGTGAGAATAGCCCTAACAGGCTTTTTCGGAACATCTAGCATCTCTGATTCTGGAAGAAATGATTCCATAATTATGAGTTTTTTGTTTGCGGTAGGATTAACGGGAATTATCATAAGTATAGCTTGGTTTTTCTAAAACTCGGCTTCGTTCATTGAGGCGCCGAGAATCGAAAAAAAGATCTGCGGCGTTTTTCTTTTCTCTTTTTATTTTCTCCCCTTTTTATTTTTTTCACTTTTTATTTTCTTCACTTCAATCATTTCAGTCTACCTTCATTTCGGTCTAAAAGTTCCGCGCACTAGACTACGGAAGTTTCTGTCCGATTGGCTTCTACCTTTTAGTCGGTTTTTTCTCTACTTTCCCCTATTTTCTAATTCCCCCATTCTCTAATTCCTCTCATTCTTTAATTTTCTGACCCCTTATTCTCTCTAATTTCCAATAAGGTGCCTTTGGGGCCGGGAACGGCTCCCTTGATGGCCAACAAATTGTTTTCTTTATCAATTTTTACTATTTTTAAATTTCTAACGGTGACGCGTTCGGCTCCCATGCGTCCCGGCATCTTTTTTCCCTTTAACACTCTTTCCGGGAAAGAAGAACCCACAGACCCTAGGGTCCGGTGTTCGTGCTTCACTCCATGAGTGGCATTTCTGCCGGAAAAACCCCACCTCTTTACAGCTCCCTGGAAGCCTTTCCCTTTGGAGATTCCGGAAACCTTCACCTCGTCTCCCTCTCTGAAAATGGAAACGTCAATCTTATCTCCCACCTTACCCTCCCAAGTTTTTTCGAAATTTGGAAAGGTAAATTCTCGTAAATATCTAAAGGGTTTTTGTTTTTGTGGTTTCTTTACCTTTTTTTCTTTCAACTTTTTAAAGCCGATTTGAACCGCCGAATAGCCGTCCTTTTCATGTTTTTTCACCTGGGTTATCTGGCAAGGTCCGGCTTCAATCAAAGTTACGGGAACTACGTTGCCCTTCTCGTCGAAAATCTGCGACATGCCTAATTTTTGACCTAATATGAATTTCATATATTTTCAACAGAAAACCGGGCATAGCCCGGCTTTCAACTCCGTGACTATTTAATACTTTAAAATATTTTAAAATTTGGGAACCATTAACATTTTTGAGTATACTACATTTTGATTTCTATGTCTACTCCGGCAGGCAAATTCAAGTTCATTAAAGCATCGATTGCTCGGGGATTGGGCTTTAAAATATCTATCAATCTCTTGTGAACCCTCATCTCGAACTGCTCTCTGGCATCTTTGTGCACGAAAGTGGAGCGATTTACTGTATACTTATGAATTTCGGTGGGCAAAGGAACGGGGCCCGATACTTCGGCGCCGTAACGCAAAGCTGTCTCACAAATCTCGCGAGCTGATTTGTCAATTACTTTGTGATCATAAGCCCGAAGTTTAATGCGCAACTTCGGGCTTATTGCCTGTTCAGATTCAGCTTTTTTCTTTACTGACATTTAATGTTTTGTGTTCTACTTCCTACTTTACTATTTTAGTCACAACTCCGGCTCCCACGGTCTTGCCTCCCTCTCTAATGGCGAATCTTTGCTGTTCTTCCAGAGCTACGGGGGCCAACAGCTTGATTTTCAGGTTAACCGTGTCTCCCGGCATTACCATCTCCGTGCCCTCGGGCAAGGTAACTTCCCCGGTAACATCAGTAGTTCTGATATAAAACTGGGGTTTGTAACCCGAGAAAAACGGGGTATGCCTTCCGCCTTCTTCCTTGGTTAAAATGTAGACCTCCCCCTCGTATTCGGTGTGGGGAGTGATACTACCTGGTTTTGCCAGCACTTGTCCCCTTTCCACGTCTTCTTTTTTCAAACCCCTCAAGAGAATTCCCACGTTGTCTCCTGCTCTTCCCTCGTCCAGCATCTTTTGGAACATCTCAATGCTGACCACCGTGGTTTTTTGAGTAGGCTTTATCCCAACCACTTCCACTTCGTCATTGGGATGAACCACGCCTCTTTCAATTCTACCGGTAGCCACCGTCCCCCGACCGGCAATGGAAAAAACATCCTCTATTGCCATCAGGAAAGGTTTATCGATTTCCCGAGTGGGCTCCGGAATATATTCATCTAAAGCTTTTACCAAGTCCAGAATGGGTTTAGCCGCTTCGTCATCAGCTGATTTGGCGTCCAAAGCTTTCAGGGCAGATCCGCGAATGACGGGAATCTCGTCTCCGGGGAACTTATACTTTTTCAAAAGCTCCCTGACTTCGGATTCCACCAAATCTATAATTTCGGGGTCGTCCACGGCATCGCATTTGTTCAAAAACACGACCACCGAAGGTAGTCCCACCTGACGAGCCAAAAGAATATGCTCTCTTGTTTGAGGCATAGGGCCGTCGACAGCCGACACCACCAAAATGGCACCGTCCATTTGAGCGGCTCCCGTAATCATGTTTTTGATGTAGTCAGCGTGACCCGGACAATCAATATGGGCGTAGTGTCTTTTTTCTGTCTCGTACTCCAAGTGGGAAACGGCAATAGTTAATCCCCTGGCCTTTTCCTCGGGAGCCGAGTCAATCTGATCTACGGTTTTCACTGACGCCTTCAAACCCTTCAAATTTAAAACATGAAGGATGGCGGCAGTCAAAGTAGTTTTCCCATGGTCAACGTGACCGATGGTACCTACATTAACGTGGGGTTTTCCCCTAACAAACTTTTCTTTCTCTGCCATATATTTAATTTAATTATTATTTATTAATTATTATTTACTAATTATTATTCTATCGACCCTAAATAAAATGTCAAGTGTCAAGGGCATTATAACATTACAGGGGCAAGTCTTCAATCTTTAACTCCTCTTCTTGCAATTCCTTGGGAAGAGTCCGCTTGCTCCGGAGCGGCAGTGACGCTTTTTTAGCGGGATTATTTTGGGGGGTAATCAGTCTTTTCTTGTATTCCTCAAAGCTGGAAATTACCATCACCGGCTTGCCATTTTCCACAATGATAAATTTCCCCCCTTCTTCCTCGATGAATTGTCTGATTTCATTTAAATCCATAAATTTTCACTTACCGACGCTTACCGTCAATTATCTCCTGTGCTATATTCTGCGGCACTTCTTCATATTTGTCAAATTCCATCGTAAATGTGCCGCGGCCTTCGGTCAGAGAGCGAAGAGCGGTGGCATAGCCGAACATTTCGGAGAGGGGAACCTTAGCATCAATCACCTTCATCTGGCCGCGATCGGAGGTCTCCTCTATCTTTCCCCGGCGGGCGGCCAAGTCCCCTATGGTATCTCCGAAAAACTCTCCAGGAACCACTACTTCCAATTTCATAATGGGCTCAAGAAGTACGGGTTTTGCTTTTTTGGTGGCAGACTGCAAAGCCATGGAGCCGGCAATCTTGAAAGCGACCTCCGAGGAATCCACTTCGTGGTAAGATCCATCGTAAAGGGTGACCGACATATCAATCATAGGGTATCCTGCCACCACTCCCTTATCCATGGCTTCTTTTACTCCCTTTTCCACTGCCGGGATAAACTCTTGGGGAATAATCCCTCCCTTGATCTCATTGATGAATTCAAATCCCCCCCCTCTTTCCTTGGGTTCCACTCTTAACCAAACATGACCGTACTGACCTCTGCCTCCCGACTGTCTAACGTATTTCCCCTCGGCCTCTGCCTCCATTTGAATTGTTTCTTTGTAAGCAACCTGCGGCTTGCCGACATTGGCATCTACCTTAAACTCTCTTTTCATTCTGTCCACCAGAATGTCCAAATGCAATTCCCCCATACCGGAAATTAAGGTTTCCCCTGTTTCCAAATCACTTTTAATTTTAAAAGTGGGGTCTTCCTCGGCCAACCTTCTCAAGGCCATGCCCATTTTTTCCTGGTCGGCCTTGCTCTTGGGTTCAATTCTGATGGAAATTACCGGTTCCGGAAAGGTAATCTTTTCCAAAACAATGGGATGGGCTTCGTCGCAAAGAGTGTGGCCAGTGCTGGTATTTTTAAGACCCACTGTGGCCGCAATGTCTCCCGTAAAAAGCTCTTCCACCTCTTCTCTTTCGGCGGCATGCATTCTTAAAATCCTTCCCAGTCTTTCTTTTTCTCCCGTAGTTGAGTTTAAAAGATAGGAGCCTTTTTTCAACGTGCCCGAATATACCCTGAAAAAAGTCAAAGTTCCCACATAAGGATCGCTTGCCACTTTGAAGGCCAAAGCCGAAAATGGCCCTTGGTCGTCAGCCTCCCTTTCTTCTTCTTTGCCCGTGCGGGGATTTATTCCCTTGACCGGGGGTAAATCCGCCGGGCTGGGCAGATAATAGATTATCCCGTCCAGCAAGGGTTGGACTCCCTTGTTTTTCAAAGCGGAGCCGCAAAAAACGGGCACCAGCCTGTAGTCCAAAACTGCCTTTCTTAGAACTTTTATCAGTTCTTCCACCGGAATGTCTTTTCCCGACAAATAGTCCTCCATTAATTTTTCGTCTTCGCCAACGATTTTTTCCACCAGTTTCTCCCGCCATTTCTTGGCTTTTTCTTTCAAATCATCGGGAATTTCCTCTTCTTTAACGATTTGGCCAAAATCCCCCTCGAATTTCAAAGCTTTCATCTTCAGCAAATCTATCACGCCTTCCAGCTTATCTTCAATACCGATGGGGATTTGCATGGCCACGGCGTCCGGAGTGAGTTTCTGCCAAATTGATTCAAGGCTTTTTTCGAAAGACGCCCCCATCCTGTCTAGTTTATTAATAAAGCAGAGGCGGGGAACCTTGAACTTGTCTGCCTGATGCCAGACAGTTTCAGATTGAGGTTCAACTCCGGCCACTCCATCAAAAACCACCACGGCTCCGTCCAGCACCCGCAAAGACCTTTGGACCTCTGCCGTAAAGTCAATGTGGCCCGGGGTATCAATGATGTTAATACGATGCTCTGGCCCCTCTCCCACTTTCCAAAAGCAGGTAGTGGCAGCGGAGGTAATGGTAATTCCCCTTTCCTTTTCCTGCTCCATCCAATCCATAATGGCTTTTCCTTCATGGACTTCACCGATCTTATGAGAAATGCCGGTATAAAACAAAATCCGCTCGGTCACCGTAGTTTTGCCGGCGTCTATGTGGGCAATAATTCCGATGTCGCGAACTCTTTCAATTGGATAAACTCTGGGCATATTAAAATTCAAAAATTAAAATCCAAAACAAAAATTTACTCTATTACTCTATTTAACCTCTATTTAATATTTAACCCCTGGGGTTAAATACGGTGGGTTAAATACGGTGGATTCGTTACTGAATAAATTACCAGGCAAAGTGGGCAAATGCTCTGTTGGCTTCGGCCATACGATGGGTGTCTTCTTTCTTTTTTACGGCTGCTCCCTCGTTTTTTGAGGCGGCAATTAATTCCTCGGCCAGTTTTTCTTTCATTGGTTTTCCTTTTTTGGATTTGGCTGCCTGAATTATCCAGCGACTGGCCAAAGCAATCCTTCTCTCTCCCCGCACCTCAACCGGAACCTGATAGGTAGCCCCTCCCACTCTTCTCGATTTTACTTCCAGCAGGGGGGAAGCCGCTTGTATGGCTTTTTCAAAAACCTCTAAAGGATCTTTTTGGGTTTTCTGTTTGATTATATCAAAAGCGCCGTAGACAATTTTTTGAGCTACGGTTTTCTTCCCCCGCCTCATAATCCTGTTGATGAACTTTGCCACATCAACCCGGTTGTAAACGGGGTCAGGAACCAACTTGCTTTTAACTTTTTTCTTTCTTCGTGCCATATTTTGATCTTTCTTGCTTTCGACCTTCCACCCCTCCGGCGTCCAGCACGCCCCTAACCACGTGGTATCTCACCCCCGGCAAATCTTTCACTCTTCCTCCGCGAATCAAAACTACCGAGTGCTCCTGCAGATTGTGGCCCTCCCCGGGGATATAAGCTGTTACTTCCATGCCGTTGGTCAACCTTACTCTAGCCACTTTTCTTAAAGCGGAGTTTGGTTTTTTTGGGGTAGTGGTAAAAACCTTCAGGCAAACCCCTCTTTTAAAAGGCGAGGGGTATTCTTTGGGCCTGTTTTTAAGCGCGTTAAAACCGCGCGTCAGGGCTGGCGCTTTGGTTTTTTTCTTAATTCTCTTTCTTCCTTTTTTTACTAATTGCTGAATCGTCGGACACATATTTCTATATTTACCAAATAAAAATTTCCCTGTCAAATAAAAACTGACCGGCGCCCGACGTCGGTCAATCGGTCATATTAGAAACCGAAAATGAGGCCGGGGAAAGAATAACCGGTAAAAAGATAGTAAAAAAAGTTGGCCAAGGGAGGTAAAAACATTATGGCCAAAAACAAAGCCAAAAAAATTCCAATAAAAGAACCTTGCAGTACCTGCAAAGCCCTGGATTGGGGGAAAAAATCCATCAAAAGCTTTGAGCCGTCCAGGGGAGGAATGGGAATTAAGTTGAAGAGTCCCAAGAAAATATTAACGTAGACCACCCAGGAAAAAGCGACGTACAAAAACCCGGTTACCGGAACGAACCTTAAAATCAGCCCGAAAATCAAGGCTATAATAAAATTGGCAGCGGGTCCCGCCAACGCCACCTTGCTGGAACCCCATTTTTGGTCGCGCAGATTATATGGGTTGTAGGGTACCGGCTTTGCCCAGCCGATAAAACCGCCGAAAACGAACAGCAAAAAAAGCGGGATAATTACCGTCCCCATGGGATCCAGGTGCTTTAAGGGATTCAAAGTCAGGCGATCCGCATACTTTGCCGTGGGGTCGCCCAAGTAGTAAGCCATCCAGCCGTGAAAGTATTCATGAAAGACGGCTGAAAAAACTACTATAACGTACAAAAAAAGTTTGAACTCTACGGGTATTGCCATCTCTTTCATTATATATTACAATGGTTCTGTATGTCGAGGCAATGCGCCATTTGCGGCAAAAAAAGCAAAATGACCGGTCAAAGAAAAAAACTGATGAGCAGGTACAACCCGACCTACAAAAAAAGAAAATATCCCAATTTGCAATGGGTAAGATTACCTTCGGGCAAAAGAGTCAAGGCGTGCACGAGGTGCATCAAATTTTTCTCAAAGAAAAAATAATTTTTAATTTTAAAATTCCACCCGAACGTAAGTAGAGGGTGGCTTCCGGGGTGTAGTATAACGGTAGTACGCTACCTTGGGGTGGTAGTAACCCGGGTTCAACTCCCGGCACCCCGACCGGTAAAAAATGCCGGGGTTGAACCCCGGCATTTTTGGATCCCGAACCAATGCTCGCTTTGTTCACATAGTGCGGGGCGAGAATTACAGAATTCCGTCGGACGGTGCAATGCTTGCCCCGTACTTAAATTCGAAGAATTTATAGTACCGGGGCCCTGCTTTCCTAGAGAATCCATCCGGAAAATAATCCAGGTGGGTGCCCGCACTGCCAGCCCACGGACTGACAAAATATAAGGCTCCCTTAAAGAAAGTTTGTTCCCGAATCTGCTAAGAAAGAGCAGGGCCCCGTTAGAAATTATATTTAAAACTCGCTCCATAACTCCCAAGGGGGCACTGCCAAATTGGTGAAATCTTCTGAATTTTGGTTTGCTTAATTAAATCCAAACCCTCTAAAACATAATATCCTCTTCTGCTCTTTTATAGTCGTGAATCTCTTCCGGGGCAAACCAAAATTGAATTTCGTGCTCCGCTTCTTCCGGGGTTTCGGAAGCATGAACTATATTATGAACAGCCCTTTTGTCTCTGTTGGCGGCAGCCGCGTCATCCACTGAAAAATCCCCCCTGATAGTTCCCATTTCGGCAGCCGTGGGCATTGTCGGGCCGGCGATCTTTCTTACCATATCTACCGCCCTGATGCCCTTAACCACCATTTTGACGATGGGGCCGGAAGTCAAAAAATCAATCAGCCAAGACCTTACCATTTCTCCAATTTGGGCGGGGTCGTCAGTGCCAAGCTCTTCTTTTGGATCCATACCGTGCTCTTTATACGTCTTCAAAGATTTTTCGCCCAGCCTCTTAATCCAGGCCTTGTCTTTGGGATAGTGACCGTCAACCTGTTCTCTGGTAGCTTGAACCATCTGCAAAGCAATTACCTTCAATCCTCTCTTTTCCACTCGGTTAATAATCTCTCCGATCAAGCCGCGCTTCACGCCATCGGGCTTAATAATTAAAACTGTTTTTTCTTCTTTTGGATTTTGGTTGGTCATATTATTTATATATACCACTTTTCAAAAAAGTTGACAACTCAATGCCGTCGCTGATGATTTTAATGTCGCCATCAAAATCTGTTCTCAAAACGGCAATGCCTTTGAGATTTTGGAGTGTTTCCGGATGGGGATGACCGTATTTGTTATCTTGGCCGACGGAAATTACGGCGATTTCCGGCGAAACTGCCTCCACAAATTCCAATGCCGTAGATGTTTTGCTGCCATGGTGCCCTACCTTCAGCACATCCGAATCGAGTTGCTCGGCTAGGCCGAGCAACTCGATTTCAACGGATTTATAGGCATCGCCGGTAAACAAAAAGGAAACTTTACCGAAAACCAAACGGGCCACAATCGAAGTGTTGTTGCTGTCTTTAAACTCCCGTCCCTCCAAGCTCTCAAACGGATACAAAACACACAACTGTGTAACGTCGGGTATTACACATTGGCCCGCTTTGGCTATATATATGTTGGCTGCTTCTTTCTGGATTAATTCTTTCCATTCCCTGTATTCTGCAGTATCCCGCAAGATTCCGGTCCATAAAATATTTTCTACCTCGTATCTCTTCAAAACTTCGATTAATCCCGAAAGGTGATCATGCTCCGGGTGGGTCAAAACAATCAAATCAAGGGTTCTGTCGTAAAAAGGCATTTCTTTTCCCAATTTCTCAATCACCGTATCATCCGGTCCGCCGTCAATTAAAATCTGATGCCTTTGCGGCGTTTCAATAAAAATGGCGTCGCCCTGCCCGACATTGAAAAACGTAATCTCCAAGGGCTGCGGTCGGCTTAAATCGTAAAGGGTAATCCAAGCCAAAATATTTAAACCCGCTAAAATACCCAGGATAACAAAAACGGGATTTCGTTTCATAATTATGGCTGTCCGATTTCCATAATAACATAAACCCCGCCCTTTAGATAAAAGACGGGGTTCTGTTTTTCTAGAAAACAGAAGCTAGCCTCTGTTTAAACTACAATCAAGTCATTAAACTTTTCCCATGATTCGGAACATTTTAGTTCCGCACTTGGGGCACTTGCCGGTCATAGCTTTTCTCTTCACACCGCCCTTTCCCTTCATGATCACCTCTTTCGCTCCAGCCATTTCTTGCTTCTTTTTACATTTAACACAATATCCTTGCATAATGAATTAAGCTTTATTTTAAAATTTTCCAAGTTCGACCTTTAAAATTATCCACACCCTTATTCTAGCTTAATTTACGAATAAAAGCCAGTCAATGCTTTAAACTGCCAGCCACCCTCCGTCAATCACTACGGTGGAGCCGGTCATATAAGAAGAGGCGTCGGAAGCCAAAAACAAAACTAAATTGGAAACCTCTTGGGGCTTTCCGGGCCTCTTTAGGGGCACTCTGCCCAATACGGCTTCTTTTTTCTGCGGATCGGATGTTACAGGATCTATCATCGGCGTTTCTATCATTCCGGGAGCCACGGCGTTCACCCTTATGTTGTAAGGGGCCAATTCCTGAGCCAAGGTTTCCGTAAAAGCTATGATGCCGCCCTTGGAAGCGGAATAATGGGCCAGGGCTGAAAAGCCGACTCCGACTTGCCCGCAAGCCACAGAAGCAATGTTGATAATAACTCCTGATTTCTGCTTTACCATTTCCTTGGCCGCGGCTTGGGCGCAAAGAAAGTATCCCTTCAAATTGATATTGATGGTTTTGTCCCACTCTTCTTCTGTCAGGTCCAAAAAGGGCTTGAACTGGCAGATGCCCGCGTTGTTCACCAAAATATCCACCCTGCCCCATTTTTCAATCGCGGCCTGAACCATCTTATCCACCTCTTCCTTTTTGCTGACGTCGCATTTTACGGCAATAGCTTCGCCCTTCTTTTCTTCAATTTCTTTTACTACCTTTTCGCAGTCCTCCTGTGAGATGTCGGAAACCACCACTTTGGCTCCGGCTCCAGCGAAGGTCAAAGCGTGGGATTTCCCCATTCCTCTTCTGGCTCCGGTAATTATGGCTACTTTGTCTTTTAAATCCATAAAATAACAACTAACCATTATATATAATTTATATTGCCGACCCCTCTCTCATAACAATTTTATCAAAAACATCAAAAAAATACCAAGCAAAAAAACCAAAAAGCGAATCGGGAACTTTAGCAATAACGCTGATTAAAGGGTGGCAATGATGAATCAAAAACAAGGCGCTCATTTCAGTATGTCCGCTAATTTCTTATCCGGGGAAACAATGGTAATTTTAATTCCCAATTCCTTGGCTCTTTCTTTGGCTCCCCAGCCGATTTTCCGAGTCATCACTTCGTCCGCTTCCAGAGATTTTGCCATTCTCATTCCGGCTCCGGCTCCCGGCTGGTATTGGGGGTTTTTTACTACCCGTTTCTGAACGATTTCTCCGTTTTCTTTATCCACCACCATGTATTCGGGGGCCCCGAAATCATCATGAACCTCTCCGTCTTTGAGAGGAATAATGATTCTGTATCCCTTTTTGGGAAAAAATTCCGCGCCGAAAAACCCCCCTCCCCCTTGCCATCTGCCGCGAAACCTGTATCTCTTTCCCCATCTGGGCCTGACAAATCCCGACTTGAACTCGTGGGATTCCACCTGAATGACAATGTATTTTAAATTACTGATCTTTCGAAGCAGTTCCTCTTCCAGGTTTTTGGATATAGCCTGGGCTTCTTCCACCTTCAATTCCGGATTCAATTTAATGGTAATTTCAGCAAAAGTGGCAGATCCTATTTTCCTGGTTTTCAGTCCCGAAATATGTATGTTTTCTTTCCGGCAGATTTCCCTTATCTCTTTTTCCGCCCTTTCGTCTTTCACTCCCATAAGATTATCCGCCGCTTCCCTGCCCAAGCCGTAACTTTCTTTCAAAATGTAAAAACCCACCAAAATGGCAATAATACCATCGGCGTAAAAGAAATATTTCACCGCGATCAAACCAATCAGCACTCCCACAGAAGACAGAGCGTCGGCCCGGGAGTGTTCTCCATCGGCCAACAAAGCCAAACTTTCTTCTTTTCTTCCGTATTTGAACTTTAAGCGAGCCATCAGCTCTGTCACAATAATCGACACTACAATAACTCCGATTCCCCAAAAAGAAAACTCCGCCACTTCCCGGAATACGATCCTGGTTATCCCCTCGTAAACTATCCAGCCTCCGGAAACCGCCAGCAAAAGAGTAACTGCCAGACCTCCCAAAGATTCCGCCGAATAAAAACCGTAGGGATATTTTTCCGTGCCCGGCTTTTTAGCGACCCTAATTCCTAAAAAGGCGAAAAGGGAAGAAAAAATGTCAAGACACGAATGGATACCGTCAGCCATTAAAGCGGCGCTGTTCAAGACCAGTCCGGCAAAAAACTTTCCTCCTCCCAAAAGAAGGTTCACAAATATGCTCAAAATGGAAACTTTTTCTTTGTTCATAATAAATAATACAATCCCAAGGAGAATAAAATGATGGCTTCCGCGAGAAATATCCATTTTAAAAATCTGGGAGAAGACAGCCAAATTTTGCTGGTAAAAACGGCAAGCAGGAAGACAATAATTTCATCCAGTAAATAAAACAGGACGAAAATGGCTATATAGAAAAGATAAGCTGCCCAAGACAAACCCGCCTGCGCCAACACTGCGGCAAAAGCCACCGGAACCACCGCCGAACAAGGAAATTCTACCACGGTCAACACAAAAGCAAAAGCAAAGACAGCTCCCCCCGCCAGAAGAAGCGAAGTGGGTTTTTTCAATAATTCCTGGAGTTTTGGTAAAAACTTTGAAGATATTTTTCCTCCCGGCTCCGATTCGCAGGTCGGGGTGCTTTTCCTTGATTTCCAAAATTGCCTGAAAAAATAGATTCCTCCGCCGATGCCCAAAATTCCTATCAAAAGGTTCATTATTTTCAAGTAGGGAGCGAGTATTTCAAAAAGCTTGTACCAGAAAAAAATCAAAAAGCCGTAAACTAGGGCCGTGGTCAAAATGTAAGCTCCTCCAAAAATTATAATTTTTTTTCTGGAATTCAAAGCTAAAACCAAGCTAAGAATCAAAACAAGGGCGCCCAAAGAACAAACATTGAATCCGTCCAAGGTTCCCAAAACGACAGCCATTACGGGAAAAGACGAATCGCCCAATTTTATTTCTCCCAACAAGGGAATCTTAATGCTTTTTTTTATTATTGAGGTATGAGTAAGAGAAAATTCCTCTTTTTCCGGCTTCAAACATTCCTCCAAACAGCTTTTCATTTCCTCGGCTATTTTATCGTCAAAACCGATGAAATATTTTTGCGGAGTGAAGGTGGCCGGCACCAATCCCCGAAGAGACTCGGGCACTTTGTATTTTTCGCAAAATTCCCCCAAAAACCTCTGGTTCTCTTGGCTATTGATGACATCGTACCGGTTTATTTTAATTTGCGGGTATTCCGACTCTAATTCTTCCAGGAAAATTTTCTCCCTGGCACAGTGCGGGCAAATCGGGCTGTAAAAAAAATCAATCTCGACGTCCTGAGCCGAAACAAAATTAAAGCCGCCGAATAGAAAAATCAGAGTAATAATTGATAAGATTATTTTTTTCATTTTAAGACTATATTTTCTTTAATTCCGCCCCGCTGACTGCAGTCTTAACCAGCTTCTTTATATTTATCTTTTTTTCCGCTTTTTCCACCTCCTCCAAGCTTGCGCGGGTGGCGGGATGCTTTGGCAGAAATCTGGCACAGCAGTCCTGGTCGGGCAGAATGGAAATATCAAAAGTGCCGATGGTTTTGGCCGAATTGATTATTTCTTCTTTATCTTCTGTCAACAGAGGCCTTAAAATAGGAAGACCGGCTGCCTTTTCGATAACTCCCAGATTTTCCAAGGTTTGGGAAGCAACTTGCCCCAAATTCTCCCCCGTAACCAAAGCTTTGGCTTTCTCCTTACCGGCAATGCTTTCTGCGACTCTGAACATCATCCTCCTATAAAGAAGAACTCTCAATTTTTCTGGGGTCTTGGTCAGGATTTCCTTTTGGATATCAGCGAAGGGAACCAGGTAAATCCTGGAGTCAAACTGGTATTTATTCAAAAGCTTAACAATCTTTTGAGCCTTCTCTATGGAGGCTCGGTTGGTATAGGGGTAAGCATGAAGGTGCAAAAAAATCACCTTCACTCCCCTTTTCATTACTCTAAAGGCGGCTACCGGAGAATCAATGCCTCCGGACAACAGAGCCACGGCTTTTCCGCTGCATCCCACGGGCAAACCGCCGGGGCCTCTAACCTTTTCCAGATACAAAAAAGCATATTTATCCACTATCTCAATAAAGCAGGTGAGGTCTGGTTTTTCCAAATCCACTCCGATACCAGAAGCTTTCCTTAAAATAAACTCTCCCACTTGTTCATTTATCTCCTGGGAGGTCAGGGGAAATTCTTTTTTTGACCTCTGGGCGGCAATCTTAAATGTTTTAAATTTTTGATTTTTCAGAATATCAAAAGCTTTCTTTTTAATATCTGCCATTTCTTGCCGGCAGCTGAAAGCTCGAGCAAAATAGGCTATGCCGAAAACGTTTTCCAAACAATCTCCAATCCCCTCCTTATTTGATTTTATAATTATCCTCCCTGAAATTCTTTTGACAAATTCAAAACTCCGAGCGGGCAAGGCTTTTTTTATGTTTTCCACCAATTTCTCTTCAAAAAATCTTCTATTTTCACCTTTTAAACCAATCTCGTGGTAATGACAAATGAAGTGGTCCATCTTTCTTCCAGTTCTTTTTTAACGTTGTTGGCGTGGGCAATAACCGCCGTCGCCACCATGGCGGAAATCAAAGCTATAACCAAAACGTAAGCCCAGTTATTTTCCTGCCGCACAATTAAACTCATCCATTTCATTATAGCTGAAAATCTCCCCAAAAACAAAAATCAAGTCCGCCAATAGACCTGATTTTTCAATACTCACCTGGCAAGACGCCATCCAAACCTTCGACCGGAAAGCCGCCTTCCTTTATCCGGAACTCACCATTAAACAAACGAAGTGTTTATCAGCTCTTGCTCCGTAAAAAACGGTCTTGTAGAGACCGCTCTGCGTGTTATGAATATATACCTGTGATAAACCAGCGCCAAGAGGGAAACTCAAAGATTAACTTTTTTTAATCTTATTGCCTTTCCCTCCGTCAGGGCCTCGGCTACTTTTTTACGAGCCGAGCTTAAAATTCTTTGCAGAGTGCTTTGAGAGATCTTCATTTTCTTTGCGGCTTCTACCTGGTCTAAACCTTTAAAATCACAAAATCGCAGCGCCTCCAATTCATCGGCCCTCAAATCTATTTCTTCCAACTCGGAAAGGGGCACAGCTCTTGGTTTAAAATAAGTCACGTTTGGATCAAAAATTACTTTTCTTGGTTTTATCGGTCTGACCATAAGCGCTTTGCTAAATTTAAAAATTAAAATGCAAAATTACCCACTACTCACCCACTGTTCCCACACAGCACACAGCAACTCAAAATTCAAAATTATTTTTTAATTTGTTATAAATGGTTGCAATTTCAGTTTTAACCTTTAAGTTAGTTTCTAAGATCGGTTTTAGGTTGGCGATAACTTTAAAAATTTGCTTATCGTAAGATATTTTACCAAGAAGTTTGTTTTTAGCCCATTTCTCCATTTTATTGCTTAATTGAGGATTGATATTCCATTTATTTATTACTAAGCCCCAAGGAATATTGAAATAATTAACCACTTCTAAAACTCTTTTTAAATCGGAAAAACCAGATGGGGTGGGTTCAGTAACCAAAATAGCGAAACTCGAACCCCGCAAAGAAGCAATAACCGGGCAGCCGGTTCCGGGAGCAGAATCAATGAGCATTAAATCGTGCTTGAATTTTTCAGCTTCAGCCTTAATTTGATC
>CAYYJV010000008.1:0-21880 GCA_964472225.1 uncultured Candidatus Saccharibacteria bacterium
TTCTTCGTTTGTATCACCTTGTCTATAATTCCGTACTCTTTGGCTTCGTCGGCCGATAAATAGAAGTCCCTGTCAGTGTCTTTTTCCACCTTACTCAAGGGTTGACCGGTGTGTTTTGACAAAATCTTGTTCAATTTTTCTTTGATTTTGACGATCTGTTTTGCCGTGATTTCAATTTCCACGGCTTCTCCGCTAACGCCGCCGGCCACTTGATGCAAAAGTACCTGCGAGTTAGGTAGGGCGAATCTTTTCCCCTTCTCTCCCGCAGCCAACAGGGTAGCCCCCATAGAACCTGCCATGCCGACGCAAACTGTGGAGATGGGGCATTTCACATACTGCATGGTATCGTAAATAGCTAAGCCGGCGGTAACTGATCCTCCGGGAGTATTGATGTATAATTGAATATCTTTTGCAGAATCTTTGGAAGCCAAAAAGAGCATTTGGGCAATAATGGAATTAGCTACCGTATCATTTATGGGGCCGGCCAAGAAAATAATTCGCTCTTTTAAAAGGCGAGAGTAGATGTCGTAAGCTCTTTCCCCGTATTGGGATTTTTCTATAACGGTTGGTATAAGATTCATAGATTTTCGAGCAGCTGTAAAGTTTTCTCGTTGCGAATTACTTCTTTAGTATACTCTTTTAACTGGTTTTCGTCAATCCTCTCGCCTTTGGCTAAGGGTGAGAGGTCAATATTTTTAAGATAGGGGTGTTGTTCTAAAAATTCTTTTACTTCCTCTTCCGAGACCTGAATGTTTTCCTTTTCAGCAATGGCCCTTAAAACCAATAGGTTCTTCACCCGTTTTTCGGCTTCGGGTAGAAGAGATTGTTGTAGCTCCTCTTCTGTTTTTTGAATTTTCTTGAGGTAATCCTCGAAACTCATCTGAAGAATTTGGGAAACCTGCTGCTTTAAATTATTCAAAATCATGTCTCTCTCCCTCTCTACCATCTCTTCCGGAATTTCGATCTCTGAATCTTCGGCAATCTTCTGGAGAATTTCCTGCCTGACCCCTTCCTTCTCCATTCTTTCTTTCTCTTCTTTTAGTTTGGCTATTTCTGCCTCCGTCACTTTTACTTCTTTTTTTTGAACATTGGAAGCTATTTTCCGGTAATCGGGCATCTTTATTTCCGGCATAACGGAAACTGTTGCTTTAAACTCCAAGGGGTTGCCCAAGGCCATTTTGAGTATTTCCACCCTGGGCTGGCCCAGGGGCTCTATTTCCTTTTCATCCACCGCTTTTAAATAGTTCTCCTTAATGCAGTTCTCGGCTGCCTGAGCCAGAATTTTCTGTTCTCCCACTTCTTTTTCAATTATTTCTTTGGGAACCTTGCCGGGCCGAAAACCTTCCCTTTTCACTTCTCTGGCTAATTCTAAGATGGTTTTGTCGTAACAGTCTTTGAAGCTATCGGCTGGCACTTCGATTGTTAATTCCACTTGTGATTGGGGCAGCTTTTTAATGTCTATCTTCATAATTGACTTTTTGTTTTAATTTGTTAAATTGATATAGTTGTGTTTAGTGCCTTCAATATCAAGGGGGTAGAATGAAAAAGATTGAAAGCAGCCGCGGCGCCATCGTTAAGAAAACCGACGGCACCTACTTCATTGCTGCTGTCATTAAGAAAATCAAGATAGTAAGATGGTGGGGAGGACTGGAAAGTTTTTACCTCCTCTACTCTCCCTCCTCTCCTATCCCATGGGGAGGTCTGCCCATTATATTCGCCACGGAGAGAAACGTAATTCTTTTAAAGCTTTCTTTTAGGGAAATATATATGATAGCAGCTTCCTTCGGGCAAAGTACTCCTAAATTAATAAGAGAGTTGAAAAATCAAAACATTGGGTAAAACTCAGTGTTTTTTATTTTACACCAAAAACCCGATAATCAGCAAGGCCACGATATTGAGAACCTTGATCATAGGGTTGATGGCGGGGCCAGCCGTATCTTTATATGGATCCCCCACCGTATCGCCGGTCACAGCTGCCTGATGGGCAAAACTTCCTTTTCCGCCCAAGTTTCCTTCTTCAATGTATTTTTTGGCATTGTCCCAAGCGGCTCCCCCGGATGTCATAGAAACGGCCACAAAGATTCCGGTAACAATGCTGCCTATTAAAAGACCTCCGAGAGCTTCCGGCCCCAAAATGAGTCCCACCAGAACGGGTGCTGCTACAGGAATCAAGGCCGGCTTTATCATTTCTTTCAGGGCGGCCTTGGTGACAATGTCCACGCATTTGCCGTATTCGGGTTTAGCCCTCCCCTCCATCAGGCCCGAAATTTCTTTAAATTGTCTTCTCACCTCTTCCACTACTTTTTGGCCCGCTTTTCCCACAGCGGTCATGGCATAGGAGGCAAAAAGATAAGGCAGCAATCCCCCCAAGAAAAGACCTATCAATACTTTGTGGTCTTCAAGATAAAAAAACACTTTTGCTCCCAGGGCTTGAATCTCTTGGGTGTAGGCAGAAAACAAAACTAAAGCTGCCAAAGCCGCCGAAGCTATGGCATAGGCCTTAGTGACGGCTTTAGTGGTGTTCCCCACAGCATCTAAAGAATCCGTCACGCTTCTGACGTTGTTTCCCAAACCGGCCATTTCAGCTATTCCGGAAGCGTTATCTGTAATAGGGCCGTAAGAATCCAACGCCACAATCATCCCTGCTAAAGAAAGCATGGAAACTACAGCTATGGCCAGTCCCATCATTCCCCCCGACCAAAAGCTGATCAAAATTCCCAGAGAAATTAAAACCACGGGAAGGGCGGTAGATTGCATGCCCACTGCTAAACCCCTGATAATATTAGTGGCGTGGCCGGTTTGGGAAGCTTCGGCAATTGATCTCACCGGTCCATACTTTTTGGAAGTAAAGTAATCTGTTATTAAAAACATGCCGCCGGCTATCAGAAGTCCCACTAAAGCCGGCAAATAAAGCTGCCAAAAAGAAAGGTTAATTGAATCAACTGAATTTTTGATTACCCAAATGAATCCGAAAGCAGAAAGAACGGCAGATCCTATCAATCCTTTGTACAGGGCAAAAATAATACTTTGACCTTCTTTCAGCTTCACAAAAAAGCTTGCCAAAACGGAAGACAAAATGGCTATGGCTCCCAGAAAGAGGGGAAGGTGCACCACGGCCGATTCTCCGGGAAAAATTAAAGCTCCCAAAACCATAGCGGCCACTATCGTGACAAGATAGGTTTCGAAAAGATCAGCTGCCATGCCGGCGCAGTCCCCGACATTATCCCCCACCTGATCGGCTATCACTGCGGGATTCCTGGGATCGTCTTCCGGAATTCCCTTTTCAATTTTCCCCACTAAATCAGCTCCCACGTCAGCGGCTTTGGTATATATTCCTCCGCCCAGTCGGGCAAAAACGGAAATTAGGGAAGCCCCGAATCCCAAAGCTATAAGGGGTTTTAAATCCTGGACCAAAAGATAAAAACCCGAGATAGAAAGCAGGCCCAAGCCCACCACCAAAAACCCCGTTACCAAACCTCCGCGGAAAGCTAAATCCAGAGTGGGAGACAAACCCTTCTTTGCGGCCTCGGCCACCCTGACATTCGTCTGAGTGGCAACCATCATCCCCACAAATCCTGCTGCCGCCGAAAACAAAGCTCCCAGCAAAAAACCGAAAGCAGTCTCAAACCCCAAAAGTATCCAAAGAAGCAAAAATAAAACAAGGGCAACCACGGCTATGCTTTTTGACTGCCTTTTTAAATAAGCTATGGCTCCCTCCCGAATATAATTTGAAACGGCTATCATCTTTCCTGAGCCGCGGGGAGATCTATGTATCTGCCTAATCAGAAAAATAGCGAAAATGATGGTAAAGACGGAAACGATGATAGGAAGAAAAAGCATAAAAATGAAAAAATGAAAATGACTAATGTCTAATTTCTAATGTCTAAAATTTTGGTTATTTGACATTGGGCATTAGACATTGATTAAATATTAGATTAATTAGGAATTAGGAATTTATTTCTTGGTTGACTCTTTGTTTTTGGTTTCTTTTTTGGTTTTAGTTTTTATTTCGGGTTTTTCTGGTTCTGGTTCGGCAGTAGCCTTCACCTCCGGGCTTTCCGGACTCCTTACATCAATTTTCCAGCCGGTTAATTTTGCTGCCAGCCTGACATTTTGGCCATCCTTGCCAATAGCCAAAGAAAGCTGGTCTTCCGGCACTACTGCCAAGGCTTTATTTTTGGGCATAATTCTCACTTCAAGAACCTTAGCCGGCGACAGGGAATTGGCGATGTATTCTTCGGGTTTTTCTTTCCATTCAATGATGTCTATTTTTTCGCCGCCCAATTCATTGATGACCGCCGTCACCCTAGTTCCCTTTTGACCAACCATAGAGCCTATCGGATCCACTCCCTCCACTGTGGATGTTACGGCAATTTTCGAACGGGAACCAGCTTCTCTGGCTACCGATTTTATAACCACGGTGCCGGCTGACACTTCGGGAACTTCCAGTTCAAAAAGCTTCGAAATGATTTTGGGATAAGCCCGGGAAAGGAAAATGGCGGGGCCCTTTGGGGTTTCTTCCACTTTCATTACAAAAAACTTTAACCTTTGCCCCGGCCGGTAAAATTCTCCGTAAACCTGCTCTTCCCGGGGCAAAATTCCCAGCGTTTTGCCGATGTCTATAAACACGGTTCTCCCTTCCACCCTCTGGATGATGCCCGAAATTATTTCTCCTTCTTTTGATTTGTATTCCGAAAAAACAATATCTCTTTCCGCTTCTCTGATTCTCTGCAGTATGACCTGCTTGGCGGTCTGGGCAGCAATCCTGCCATAGTCTTCACGAGTTTCTAGGGCTTGTTCTAAGTCTTCCCCGGCTTTTATCTTTGGATTTATCTTTTTAGCGTCTTCCAGCATAATGTGTTTTTCCGGATTAAAACGGATTTTCTTTTCTTCTCCTTCTTCCCCGGCAGCTTTTTTCTCTTTCAATTTCTCCAGCTCCTCTTCGGAGTAAATCATGTCCTTTGTCACCACCTGCTTTACCTGCCAAAATTTAACTTTACCCGTTTTGGGATCGAGTTTGGCTCTGATTATCTGTCCTTTTTCTCCGTAATCTTTTTTGTAAGCAGCGGCAATTGCCATTTCAATGGTCTCTATTACCTTGTCGTAGGGAATTCCTTTTTCTTCCGCGATCTGGGCGATTGCCGATGTAAAATTTTTCATTTCCATAATTTTAAAAAGAAAGTCCGTTTTCCAACGGACAAACTCTTTCCTTTCTATCCCAAACTGATTATATCATATCATACGGAAAATACATGTCAAGGATTCACATCCCACAAATCCCACAAACCCCACAAATCCAACAAATCCTGATATATCTCTTGTACGCGCATATGCGTTTACAAGAGACAATCTTCACTACCTTATTATACCCCAGATGTTGCCCGGCTGGTCGCAACAAACAATGCCCGCCTTCGTCTCTCAGGACCAGCCACCAAGTCGCTTATTAACGATGTCATTCTTCTAAAAGCCCAACGTATTAACGCTCACAAATTGTCAAAGGAGGCTTGACAAATTTTACGGAGCATGCTATAATTCTCATTGAGGTAGTACAAAATTAGGAAACGATTGCCTCCAGCCAATTGAGAGTCTATCCTCATATCCTCCTTTATGGGGACCCCGTGCGGGGATAATGGTCCTGGCCTAAAGCCTTGTACCCAAAGACTCTCAGCTGGCTGGAGACATCTCTCTTTTCCTTAGCCCCCTATTGTTGGACTTACGAAGTCCAATTTTTTTTCAAGTATTTTTGCCGAAAGTAAAAAACTTTTGTTCGGAAAATCTGGCTGATCGCCAAGGATTTAGCTTCAAATGATTCACCGGAGCTTGCTTTAGTAAAACATTAACTTCCTATTTGAGATTTTGTAAACTAAGGTTGGGTCGTTAACAAATACGAAGAAGTAAGAGGAGGTAAATAGTGAACGAAGAGCAGGGAAAGCAGGGAAAATTGGATTTTACGTATACTTACGAAGCGAAGGATATGGGAACCCTACTGTCCCCGCACGCAATTTATCTCTTTGAGTCATTTATCCGGAAACAGTTAGAAGGAAGCAGACTAGATGCTACCCCTTTCAATGAAGAGAAAACTACGAAAGTGGGTTGCCCTTTTTGTAAGAATGGTTTTCTTATATTAGTAAAAGTTGAACCTGAGTATAAATGTGGGGTTTACGAAACCCCACATTAATTATATACATTCGGTGGACCTTTACGGGACAGATGGAAAACTTTTGTTCGGGAAATTTGGATGATCGCTCAAACTTTAAGCGGGTTTCCGAAGTTTGCTTTTCTGAAACATTGACTTCTTTTTTGAGGTTTTATAAGATAAGGGTAGGATGTTAAAATAATAATATCGTAGGAGGTGAAAAATGGGGAGACTTCCTCGCAGGCTGAGTTCTTCCGGCGATAACCCACTGGGTTTAGATGAAAAAGAAAAGGAAACATTAGTGGCGTTTGATTTAGAAATGTTAGCAATCCAAAAAAAGAAGATAGCCTACCTAAGAGAAATTGCTAGGGAAAAAGGAATCACTGCTTCCAACCTTGAAGATTTAAAATCTGAAAGCGGCGAGTCATTTAGAGAAGAAAAATCCGACAACAGAACATGGGGCCACGAATATAGAAGTGCGGTAGTCTTAAGGGCTCCAGGTGGCTCCCCCCATATCGCAGAAATGGCCTATCTTTGTCATAGCCCGTACTTAAAAGATGACCCCGATAGCTGTGGTTGGGTTAAAGGTATTCCAGTCGAAAAAGAATATAATGATATTGGTTTTTTGAGTGGCTCGGCAGGTGTCAGATATTACTGCAAAATCTGCGGAAAGCAAATAGGAGAACACCGACTGGTTGTCTCTTAAGTCTAAATAAGTAAATAAGTGGAGCAACAATCTTGCCCCACTTTTTGTTTACCAAATTGATGGCAGTTGAACTGCCATCAATATACGAATATACTCAAAAACAGACAAATATATACAAGGTGGACCCAGCGAGAATTGAACCCACATCTCCGCAATGTTCTCCTGTTAGAAATTTAATCTTTGGACTCACCGAGAATCGAACTCGGGACTGCGCAATGCGAGTGCGCCGGTATACCACTTACCTATGAGCCCATCAATTTCTAACGGGATTGGTGCGGTGTTTTGCCGTTAAACTATGGGCCCTCAACTATTTTTTTAATTCTTTGTGCTTCTTTTTCTATCAATTCGCCTTCGTATTCCGCAGCGTGGGCTGGAGATCCCTTATAGATCGGTTTTTTTTGATCCAGGTGAAGATTTATCTCTGGCGTTTCTCGTGAAACATAGGCGTGAAAACGGGGATATCCTGAACCCGAGGCCGTCAAGGGTCGGGAAAAAACCAATTCCTCGCCTTCCTGTTTTTCAAAATAGTAGCCCGCCTGCCTCATTAGATTGTAAATATTCCCTTTAATACTCAAAGTGATTTTCATAAGCCTACTTGGAAATGAATTAGCACATCTCCGGTATTCTTATTGCCGGCCAGATCCTTGCAGCGAACATAAAATCCATAGGCCCGCCCGTCCTCCAGGCCGGAAATAACAGCCGTATGATATTTGTGGTAATCATCTGGGGAAAATTTGTTTTTCATTGAATTGTAATCAATGCCTGGTCGCAGATCATAACGGCAGGAGGCTGCCTCATCGGTACTCACTCCTATTATCGTACTCTTGGTGCCGAACGGCAAAATATCGCCCGTGGGGTAGAAGTTAGTCCTTTGGGGCGGAGTAAGATCCGGGGGTGTTTCCACCCAAAAAGATATTACTAAATCTTCTGTATTCTTGTTTCCTTCCTCGTCCATACATCTCACATAATACCTACGCACATCACCTTCGCTCAAAGTGGTAATGGGAGCTCGGTGCAAAAATCCGTCTTCTGTGGAAAATTTACTCTGCATATATTCATAATGCACTCCTGACACATCGGAATATCTACAAGTAGCTTTTTCATCTGTTTCCACGCTGAGATAAGTTTCTTTAGTTTGAAAGGGCAAACCGCCGACGGGTTGGGGATTAGACAATACGGGGGGAAAGATATCGGGTTCTCTTGCCTCGTCTTTGGTCTTTTCCGATTCTTTTTGGGGAGACGATAAAGTATCTTCTTTCTCAAAAACGCGCTGAGGGAGCAGGTTTTTGGGCGCTGCTTCTTCCGATTCTCCACTGAAAAATTTAGATCCTTGGGAAAATAAAAAAAATCCTGCTATCACCAGAAGAACTATTACGATTAAAATGTTTCCTCTTTCCTTTTCCATAATTTTTGTCGGGGCACCCAGATTCGAACTGGGACTAAATCCTCCCGAAGGACTCGTGCTGCCGTTACACTATGCCCCGGTGTTTCACGTGAAATATTATTAGCCGCTAGGGTATATCCTACGACCCCAGCGGTTCACTAAGTAACCCAGTATTTTTGTTTGGTCATCTGATCGCGTTTCATTTCCAACTGCTCTCTTTCCTTTTTGGCTTTTTGTGACATTTTCTCTAATGTGACAATGTCACATTTCCCCAACTCTTTAACTTTTTTCATCAGCCATTTTCTTTCATTCTTTTGAGGATCTTCCAGAACATACCCTAATAAAATATTCAAAATATGTCCTATTTTAGGACCAGGTTTAATACCTAATTGTGACATTACATCTTCCCCGTTCACTTTTAGCATTTTTACAGAAATGGGATCCCTGCTGACTTTTTCTATAAGATATTTTAAATGTCGCAATTTGTAGGGTTCGGCTTTGGGGACTCCTGAACCAATTCTGTCACAATACCTCACCTGTAATAACTCTTCCATATTTTCCGGCCCCACCTGCCTGACCAGCCGCCTAACCGAGCTTTCCGTTACTTCGTCCACATTGTAATAAAACAGGTGATATCTTACCAGTTTGGCAACTTTTTCAATATCTTTTTTGGAAAACCTAAGACGTTCAAGAATTCTGACCGTCATTTTAGCTCCCACTACTTCGTGGTTGTAAAAAGTGGCATCCGGGCCCTCGCCTCGTTTTACCCTGGGCTTGGCTATATCGTGAAGGAGGGCAGCCAGTCTGACATATTTGTTAAACCCCCGCTGGGCAGCGTAATCCAAAGACCTTAAATAATGCTCGTAGCAATCGTAGATGTGATGCTTGTTTTGAGAAACTCCATATCCTTCCTCTATTTCTGGTATTATATACTGCAGCAGGCCCAATTCCCTTAAAAGATCAATGCCGCCAGAAGCTCTTTCTGACATTACGATCTTCATGAGTTCATCTCTGATTCTTTCTTTGGAAATAGCCTGCAGCCAAGGGGCATTTTTCTTGATAGCCTGGGCGGTTTTCTCTTCAATTTGCCAATCCTTGCCTAAGGTTACAGCAAACCTTACTGCTCGCATCATCCGTAAAGCATCTTCGCTGAATCTTTCTTCCGCTTTGCCCACCGTTCGGATTGTGTTAATTTCTAAGTCCTTTTGCCCGTCGAAAGGATCTATAATTTCGAATTTCGCTGTGTGAGAACAGTGAGCATTTCGAATTTCGAATTTCCGGCCCTTTAGGCCGAGAGCCATGGCATTAACCGTAAAATCTCTTCTGCTTAGGTCCTCTTTAAGAGACTTCGCGAACCGCACTTGATCAGGATGCCTTTTGTCCGTGTATTTCGCCTCGGATCTGTAAGTGGTGACCTCAATTTCCTTTAATTTTGGGTCTTTGCTGCCGGTTTGAACGGTTACTGTTAAAAACCTATTCTCATAAAAGCTTCTAGGGAAGATTTTCTGGATTTCTTTTGGCTTGGCGTTGGTGGTCACATCCCAATCTTCGGGCTCCACCCCTCTTAAAAAATCCCTAACACATCCCCCGACAATATAGGCCTCAAAGCCTTTCTTTCTCAACCTTTCTATAACCCCTTTTGCTTCCTTTGGTATTTCCATCAGCTTCACTATACCTCAAAAGTTGATTTATTTCAAATAAATGGTAAAATAATATCGAGCCCCCGTAGCTTAACGGACAGAGTGCTGGATTTCGGCTCCAGCGATGAGGGTTCGAATCCTTCCGGGGGCACATTGGAGATATGCACTCCCGGAGTGCGCGGTGGGCGCGCAAGAGTTTGTCGTGAAATATGGGTTTGATATAATAAAAATATGAGAAGAGTGTTTTCATCATTTTTTTTAATTCTATCTTTATTGCTGATTTCTTTACCGACTCAAGCTGCCCTGGTTCCCTGCGGTCCAGGAACAGATAAACCTGAATGCGAATTCTGCGATTTTTTTGTGCTGGCAAACGATGTTTTGAAATTGGCTTTTGAAATTATCGGCTTTATTGCTGTAGTGATGGCCGTGGTCGGTGGGGTGTTTTTCTTCTTTGCCGGAGCCAGCCCGGACGCTTTGAGGCGGGCTAAGGGAATTATAACTTCCGTTGTTATCGGCATTGTTATTGTTTTATCTGCATGGGCGATTATCAATACGATTTTTAACTACTCTGGCATTATTGAGATGCAGGGCTGGCAATGGTGGAATATCCAATGCACTTATTAAAAAAACAGGCCCCCATAGCTCAATTGGTAGAGCAGTTGCCTCTTAAGCAATTGGTTCTAGGTTCGAGTCCTAGTGGGGGCACAGCCTCCTCACCATAATGGTGGGGATAAATTTTGTAGATTTCTTACTTTGTTGTACAATGAAAAAGCATGCTACCCAAAGTCAGAATTTATCCAAAAAATAGGGGGATATCGAAATTTCATAAACCAGAAACAGTTTGAGATAAGAAGATTCGGTCTGTCCTCAAAAAGAGGGGGCGACGGAATCCAAAAATAATGATATTTTAACTAATTACTAATATGCTTAAACCAGAAGAAAAAACAAAAATTATAGAAAAGTATAAACTGCATGAAGCTGACACCGGCTCGCCGGAGGTGCAGATCGCTTTGCTCACAGAGGAAATCAAAAAGCTGCTGCTGCACCTGAAAAAACACAAAAAAGACGTCCATTCCAGGAGGGGGCTTTTGAAAATGGTAGCCAGAAGAAGAAAGCTTCTAAGCTATCTCAAAGAAGAAAGTACCAGAAGGTACAATAATATTATTAAAAAAATAGGTCTAAAAAAATAATATGAGAAGAAAAAAGCCAAAGGCGCAAAGGGTGGCCGTCTTAATAGATGTCCAGAATCTTTACCACTCGGCCAAACACCTTTATAAAAGCAAAGTTAACTTCCAAGAAATTTTGAAAACAGCGGTGGCCGGCAGGGCTTTAATCAGGGCAATAGCCTATGTTATCAAAACAGAAACCGGGGAAGAAAAATCGTTTTTTGAAGCGCTGTCAAGGATGGGGATTGAAATAAAAATGAAAGATCTCCAAATATTTCCGGGAGGCATGAAAAAGGGCGATTGGGATGTGGGAATAGCCGTAGATGCGATAAAATTTAGCAATTTTTTAGATATGATTATCTTGGTAAGCGGAGACGGAGATTTTGTGCCGTTGGTAGAATATATTCGTTACGCTAAATCTGCGGGGGTAGAAGTTGTGGCTTTCGGAAAGACAACTTCAGGCAAACTCAAAGAAATAGCTGACGACTTTGTGGATTTGGGAGAAAATCTTGATAAATTTTTGCTTAAAAATAGGGGTAATGTCTAAATTTAAATTAGAATTAGGAAACAGAGATTTAATTGTCGAAATTAGGAACCTGGCTGAGAAAGCTAATGGCTCCTGTTTGGTCAGATACGGAGATACCGTGGTTTTAGCCACAGCCGTCATGTCAGACCAGGAAAGAGAGGGAATAGATTTTTTCCCTTTGACCGTGGAATACGAGGAAAGGTTTTATGCTGCTGGCAAAATCCTCGGCTCCCGCTTTATCAGGCGAGAAAGCCGGCCTTCTGACGAAGCCATACTAACAGCTCGCGCCATTGACCGGGCCATTCGGCCAAGGTTCCCTAAACACCTCAAAAGAGAAGTCCAGGTGGTGGTGACTTGCCTTTCCTGGGACGGAGAAAACGACCCGGATATAATCGGTCTTTTGGCGGCTTCCATCGCTCTCTCTATTTCCAATATTCCTTGGTCAGGACCCATCGCCTGCTTAAGGCTGGGGAGGAAGGAAAAAGGTTTTGTTTTAAACCCCACCTACCCAGAAAGAGAAGAAAGCGAATTGGATTTGGTTTTGGCCGGCCTGGAATCTGGCCAAGATTTTCTGCTCAATATGATTGAAATGGAAAGTAACGAAATAGATGAGGGAACCCTGCTTCAAGCTTACGATTTTGCCCTTCCCGAGCTCAAAAAATTAGTTGACTTCCAGAAAGAAATTATCAAAAAAGAAGGCAAAGAAAAAACCGTGATAGAGCCGCCTCCGCGAGAACCCGAGTTGGAAAAAGAAATACGCGACTTTATAGGAGACAAACTGGAAAAAGCCCTTTATCAAAAAAGTTCAGACCATGTGGCATCTGTCAATGAATTAAAAGAAGACCTGACCTACTTTATTGAAGGAAAGTACCCCGGCTTGGGAAAACAGGCCTATGCCAGAAAATTCTTTGAAGAAGAGATAGCAAGATTGATCCATGAGAATATCATTAAAAAAGGAAAGAGGCCGGACGGCAGAAAACTAGACGAAATGAGGGAGCTCCAAATGGAAGCAGGCCTTCTGCCCAGAACCCATGGCTCGGGTCTCTTTGTTAGGGGGGAAACCAAGGCTCTTTCCATTTTAACCTTAGGGGCGCCCTCCGATGTCAGGCTGTTGGAAGGAATGGAAATCAGAGGGAAAAAGCGCTTTATGCACCATTATAATTTCCCTCCCTATTCTTCGGGAGAGGTGAAGCCCATGCGGGGCCCGGGAAGACGTGAAATAGGCCACGGCATGCTGGCAGAAAAAGCTTTGTTCCATTTGGTTCCTTCTTTTGAAGAGTTCCCGTATACGATGAGGGTGGTTACGGAAATTCTCTCTTCCAACGGCTCCACCTCCATGGCTTCGGTGTCGGCGGCTTCCTTGGCTTTAATGGATGCCGGAGTACCCATTAAGAGACCCGCAGCCGGAATCGCTATGGGACTGATGATGAACGAAAAAGGAAAAGACTACAAGCTTTTAACCGACATCCAGGGCCCAGAAGACCACCACGGAGACATGGATTTTAAGATAGCCGGAACCAAAAAAGGAATCACCGCCATTCAGATGGATGTGAAAATTGACGGCATTAACGATAAAATATTAAAAGAGGCTCTGGAGCTGGGAAAAAGGGCCCGCCTCCAGATAATAGAAAAAATGGATAAAGTTTTGGGGAAGCCCAGACCGGAATTATCGCCCTGGGCTCCAAGAATCTACACTTTGCAGATAAAGCCGGATAAAATCCGGGAGGTAATTGGCCCCGGAGGAAAGGTGATCAACGAGATTATTGAAAAATGCGAGGTTTCAATTGATATTGAAGATTCGGGCCGAGTCTTCGTCACTGCCGAAAAAGAAGAGGCTGCCAAAAAAGCTATCGGCTGGATAAAAAACATTACCAGAGAAGTGAAAGTAGGAGAAACATTCCAGGGCAAGGTTAAAAGAATTCTGAATTTCGGAGCTTTTGTGGAAATCCTGCCCGGCCAAGAGGGACTGGTCCACATCTCCGAGTTGGCTCCTTATCGCGTAAAAAAAGTGGAAGATGTGGTCAAAATAGGGGATATCGTGCCCGTCAAAGTCATTTCCATCGATGAGCACGGCAGAATTAATTTATCCATTAAAGCCGCTAAACCCCAACCCTGAAAATTTAACCCCTCGGGTTAAATTTATTGTTAAATTTATTAATTTATAGAGCTATGGCCAATAAAAACGAAAATGATAAAAAAATGGAATACCTGAGACGCGAGGAAGTAAAAACCATGAAAAAGGACGTGCAAAAACTCAGGGAAGCCGAGGCTCAAAAAGAAAGAGAGAGAATAGCTCAACTCAGGGCAGAAGAAGAAAAGAGAAGGGAAGAAGAAAGACTAGCCAGAGCCAAAGAAGAAGCCGAAGCCAGGAAAAGGGCCGAAGAAACCGCCTCCACTAAAGCTACAGCGACCAAGGAAGCAATAAGGTCGGCCATTGAAAAAGAAGCGACCATAAAGAAAGAAGAGGTTGAGATCGCGGAAGAAAAAAGAAAAAAATTAGGAGAAAAATTAAGAGAAACTCAAGTCAGAGAAGAAGAAGAAAGAAAAAAATTTCTAGAAAGGGTGGCAGCTAAAGCCGAGGGGAGAGAACCAGAGCCAACTCCCTCTAGACCAGCGTCGCCGCCCATCTCCTCGAAAGAACCTGGTCCGCCACGCGAGGCTCCGACCAAAAAACCAAAAGTTGGGCTCCCTAGAATCGCGAAGTCCCGACTTCCAAAAGTTTCCGGCATTTTCCCCAAAAAACCCTCTGTTATGAATAAAGTGTGGGTCAGAATATTAATCTTGTTGCTCGTTTTTGGCATTTGGGCCGCTGTTGCTACCTTCTGGTACTGGTATTTTGCGGTCAGAGGCGAAGAACCGATTCCCGAGCAATCCGCAGAACCAATGGAGGAAACAGAGAAGCCCCCGCAAGAGCCGGTTGAACCCGAAGTCATCATGCCTGAAATAAACGAAATAATTCTCGGTTTTGGCTATCGCATACCCCAATCCCCCCGCACCATTGACACTATTGTCATCCATACCGTCTACAATACCCTGGGAGACGATGTTCACAGCTTGAAGGGGGTGCTGGATGAATACGAGATGTACGGGGTAGCAGCCCATTATTTAATTGACAGAGACGGAACCGTTTACCAGACAGCTCCCGAAGAAGCCATTGCCTATCACGCAGGCGTCAGCCAGATGCCTGACGGCCGCACAAACGTCAATAATTTTTCCATTGGTATAGAAGCGATTAGCCACAAAGACAATACCTTGACCGAAGAGCAATATATTTCCTTGGCGGGATTGGTAAAACATCTCAAGGAAAAATATCGGGTGCCGGACGAGAACATAGTGGGTCATAGCGATATAGCTCCGGACAGAAAGACCGACCCTTGGAATTTTGACTGGGAATATTTCCGTTCGTTAATTGACTAGTCCATTTTGGGGAAAAGTTGTGGAAAAACAACGCCATCTTGCCAATTTTATTCGCAACATAACCCGAGCCAAGGAATTGACAAGACTTTATGTTTTTTAGAAAATAAAAGCAGCACCTTCCAGCTGGGATCAAGGCCTAAAAAGCCGGTTCCCGGCCATATAGACAAAGTCCCAAGTTTGTCCGAAGGGACTAATAAAGGCCTGGCGGCCAAGTAATCTTATATTATAAATTGTGGCCTCAAGGCCTTTTTTCAATTGGCTGGATTTATGATATTGTTATGGTATTATTAAAGTATGAGAAAAAAACTCTTAAAAGAATTAAAAGAAAAATTGGAAAAGGAAAAAGCTTCTCTTGAGGAAGAGTTGGGAAAAATCGCCAAAAAAGATCCCGACCTAAAGGACGACTGGGATTCCAAGTTCCCCCGCTTTGATGGAGAATTCGGCGGCGCCGCTTTGGAAATCGGCGCAGACGAAGTAGAAGAATACGACGCCCGCCTGCCTGTAGAATATAGTCTGGAAACCCGCCTCAGGGATGTCAATTTGGCTTTGAGGAAAATTAAAAGCGGCAAATACGGAAAATGCGAAAACTGCAAAAAGAATATTAACGAAAAGCGGCTGGGAGCTTACCCTGCCGCTCGTCTTTGCATGAAATGTGAGAAAAATAAAGCGAGATAAATAAAAAGGCTTACTATAATTAATCAATAAATGCGTCTTGAAATTACCCCGTTTTGGAAGATAGAAGCGAAGCGACGTAAAAAACCAGAAGGTGGAGTTGCCCGAAGGCCATAATAAGGGAGATCCGCCTACGGCGGATAGTAGAAGAGGGGAAAATTTCTAAGGGCCGCCCCAAAAGCGGTTTTTTGTTTGGTTGTTCCGACGGAACAACTAATAGATATAGCCGAGAATTTGAGGATCTCCCACTCTTAAAGTCCTATAATTCATTCTGCCCCAGCCAATGTAGTTCATTTCCGAAATCACCACCCTATCGCCCGAAACTCTTTCTACGTACCCTACGTGGCCATAAAGAGGATCTCCTACCAGAGAGACCACCGCCCCAAATTGAGGAATGCAATATCTGCCTCGGCAAGTGGCGTAGCCCGAGGCTGCGGCATTTGGCAGCCAGTCCTTGGCATGGCCCCAACTGGGAATAGCTCTCTTCTGAGCTACCCACCAGGTGCATTGCCCGTAAGGATAATCGTGACTCCTCCCGTAGAAATTGTTAGTGGAAAGAGAACCGGCGCTTATCGGCTCAATAGAAGAGTAATAGGGCATCTCTCCGCCGGGAACAATTAACAGCTCCCCCTCGAAAATATCGTTATTTCCTCCCAAGTCGTTGAAAGCGACGATTTCGTCTGCTTTTGTTTTGTATTTGTCTGCTATGGATTCCACGGTGTCTCCCTTTTCCACCAAGTGCATCACTCCCGAAACCGGAAGAATGACCAATCTCTGGCCGGGTTGAATCAGAGCTGAATTCACATCGTTGGCCCAGACAATAGTGTCCACAGAAATATCGAATTTCTGAGCAATAGACCACAAACTGTCTCCATCTTTTACGGTGTATTGAATAATAGCTCTTCTGGCTTCTTCAAATTCAGACCCTTCAGCCAAAGCCCCCAGTACCTGGGGAGTCACGGTAATCGGAGGGGATATGGCTGCTAAGCTGTTTTTCTGGATTAAGCTCAAGTCAGGAGACTCTTTAATACTAAGGCCGGGAATTAAGAACGTATCTTCTCCTCTTTCTTCAAGAGGTTGAACAAAAAGAGGGGAAGAAATCGCTCCCCCGGAAGGACCGAAAGCACAAAGTAAAAAAAACAAAACCGCCGCAGTTCCTCCTAAATAAAGGAGAGGGTCTCTTTTTGAGCCCTTGAGATACGTTTTTATCCCCTGAGTCGCCTTCAAAAATCTATCCATATATGCTCTACTTTTAGGATACCAGGTACCCGAAAGAGGTCAAGCAATTTATCCACACCGAGCATCGCGTGTTAATGTTTTGTTCCGCAAAACATTTGTCAAAAATCTACTGCCTGACACAATATATGCTACAATTAATCTATGGATTTAACCTCCCTAAAAACCATTAAAAATCTACTCAAAAGCCGGGGGATCCGGCCCTCCAAGCGCCTCGGCCAGAATTTTTTAATTGACCGGCGGGCCGTTCGAAAAATTGTGGAAGCTGCCGAGCTGAAACCTACCGACCTTGTTTTGGAAATCGGTCCGGGTATCGGCACCCTTACCCAAGAACTAGCGAACAGGGCAAGAAAAGTAATTGCCGTGGAAAAAGACCAAAAGATGGTAGAAATACTTAGAGAAACGCTAAGGGGTTTTGACAATATAGAAATTGTCCGCGAAGATATCAGGATGTCCGACACCCCTCAAGATCTTGAGGGGTGTCGGACATCCCTCAAATACAAAGTGGTAGGCAATCTACCTTTTTACTTAACCGCTCCAGTTATCCGCCAATTTCTAGAACGCCCAGCTACTCCAAAACTGATGGTCTTGGTGGTCCAGAAGGAGGTAGCTCAAAGAATTTGTGCTAAACCACCTAAAATGAATCTTTTAGCCGTTTCCATCCAACTTTACTCAACCCCCGAGGTTGTTTATTGTATTTCTAAAAAATCTTTCTGGCCCCGACCCGAAGTCGACGCAGCAATAATAAAGTTAAAAGTTAAAAGTCAAAAGTTAAAAGTTAATAAAGATTTATTCTTTAAAATCGTCAAGGCCGGGTTTTCTCAGCCGAGAAAACAATTAATTAATAACTTATCAAAAGGCCTAAAAATTGATAAAAAGAAGATGGAGGCCTGGCTCCTAGAAAATAACATTAAGCCCAGCCAAAGAGCGGAAACCCTAACTATCATAGACTGGCTAAGGTTGGCGAAAGCCTACCTAACCTTAAAATGAAAAATTTACTATTAGTATTTATTATACTGTTCGCCGTCCTTCTTTTTATTGGAAATATTTTTTCCGCCGAATGCACTTACGAAGAAGGTTGCAATAGTACTTCTCAGTGGTGTTGGGAGGGATCATGCAGAGATTGTACTGAAGGATTTTCAAATTGTGATTTGGTTAAGGGCTGCGAAACCGAAGGGGAATGCGAAGAGTGCAAGCCCTCCTGGAGCTGTTCAACATATACCTGCGATGAATACTCTGTATACAGGTGCGCGAACAATGACTGCGGCAGAAAGGGCGGCGCTATGGAGGAGGGAACAATGTGGTATGAGTGCACCGAATGTGACGACGGATGCGGCGGCTCGTCATTTGAGAGAAACGGCCCCTACGGCCCAGATAATATTAGACCTTACGGTCAAGTTCCTGACTACCAAATTTGTCCTCCGGAATATAACGAGTGGAGCGAAACTCCGCCGGTACTGGAATGCTCAGGAAGCTGCTATCCTGCGCCAAAGCCAAAACCGCTTAACGATGACTCTCTTTTGCCAAAAAACGTAGCTGACGCCAAAGGTAAATACAAGCTGCCAATTAACTTCGGCTGGGAAGACAATATTGAAAAAGAAGTAGCCAAAGCGCCAAATTTTTGCCCCGTGGGTTCTTATGAGTTCAATATTCCCAACCCGTCACTGACTGAAATTGTCCCCAATACTCAATACGACCAATTAGTTACTACCAGCGACACCTCTTATAAACTGGAGTGCGAACTGAAATCCAATAATGATTACCAGTGGAAAGTCCGCGCCTGCCTCGATGACAACGCCGCTGACTGCGGCGAATGGTCGGACGAGCAATCGTTTTCCACCAGCTTGGCTCCAGAACCCATTTTTCCTTACGACCCGGACTGGACTGGCGAAAAAAGTGCAAAAAATATCGCTATTCCCGTTACTTTAGACTGGTGCGATGTGGAAGGGGCTACGGCCTATAAATTCAGAACTTACATTATAGAAAATGGAAATGGCGAGGAAATTTGTCATCCTTGGATGGAATTAGCCGGTGCCTGCGAACCACTGGTGTTAAAAAAAACTTTAAGGCCCCTGCCCCATCCTTCCGGGCTTTTTCTTTATTCTGATTTCCCAGATGAAGAAAAGGGATATTTCACAAAAGATACTGAATACCTTTGGGAATTAGCCACCTGTATAGAAGATGAATGTAGCGACTTTGGCCAAAAATGGAAATTTAAAACCACCGGTACCTTAGCTACTACGACTCTTAGTTGGCCGCCAGATGACCCGAGGGGGCAAAACCCAGTAGGCCTTCCTTTAATCCTTGACTGGAGCGATAAACCCGGAGTTAACTCCTATTGGTATGAAGTAACCGGAGACAAAAAGATTGAAGGAGGCACTCAACTTTCTCAACTTTCTTTAAATTATCCAGAACTTTCTCTTAACACACCTTATCATTGGAAAGTCTGGGCTTGTTGGGACTATCAAGCCAAAAAATGCGAAGCTAATCCTATCGGTGAAAGGGGCTTTAAAACTACTGGCGCCCCACCTAACCTTGATTATCCCTCTCCTGACGCTAGAGATGTGCCAATTCCGGTAAATTTTGACTGGCAAGATGTTGGCGGAGCCAAATCTTATGTTTTAAAAATTTCTGGAGATGGTCTGGCTGAAGAAATAATCGTGGAAGACAAATCAGAATTTGTAATGGGCTTTCCTGATTTCAACATTCGTCAAGAAAAAACTTACACCTGGCAAATTAAAACCTGTGCTTGGGAAGGAGGAAAGGCCTGCGGTGATTATAGTGGCCCCCGAACTTTCACCACTTTCCGGCTACCTGCTCCCACAGAACCCTCACCAATAGATGGAGGCCAACTATCCACCGACATAAAATTTCTTTCCTGGGGGAGCGTTGAAAGAGCCAAGGCCTATCAGTATCAAATTAAACTTCTTTCTCTGTCAGAAAAAGAGATAGACGAAACCTGTCCGCCTTTAATAGGAAAAAATTTGTTTGAAAAACCCAAAATTGTTCTTGGAAGTTCTGATTTTGTTGAATTAAAATGTCTAGGCCAATATCAATGGCAAGTAGCTGCCTGTTTGGATAAAGATTGCCAGGAAGTAGGGGAGTGGTCAAACTGGACTTTTTCTCTGGTCGAACCTAGTGAAATTAAAAAAGGGGGATTAGTCCCTTGCGGTCAAACTTATGATAATCCTCAGACTCCTTGGAACGAAAGAGAACCCTGCCAAATAAAACATTTCTTTTTATTAATCAAAATTATTCTTGATTTTATTTTCACCAGGATAATCCCTCTGGGTTTGGTCTTACTGACCCTGGCTACAGGAGCGATGTTTTATTTTTCTCTGGGCGGCAAAGTTATCCCTATAATGAGAATCAAGAGGATGTGGAAGTACGCCATCATTGGGATTTTGCTAACTTTCTTTGCCTGGAGTTTGGTCAATTTAATTCTAAAACTGGCCGGCTTTAATATTGGCATCTTTGGTAATTGGTATTTATGAAAAACAGAATTTTAATTATTTTGGGACTTTTCTTAACTGTGATTCTCTTAGGTTTTTTAACTAACTGGCATTTTCGGGAAATGATAAAAAATCTTAAAGAAAGCTCCTCTGAACTTAAAAAAATCTCTGCTCCTCAAATAGAGTCAGAGGAAAAATTATTGAAGGGCTTACCTTTCTTTTCTTCTGAAAATAACTACCAAGAATTTACTAGTTCAGACCAAAAATTAAAAATAAAATATCCGGCCAGCTGGTTGGTTGGTCCTCGAACTGAATACCTACAAGAACTCATTCCTCCGGATTGGAAAGAAGCTCACGATTTAAAAATTATTTTTTCGGCCCAATATCTGGGGGTAAAAGGTTTTGCCCAAATAATTGTTTATCAAGGAAAATTTAATTTTTCAGTTCAAGAGATATTTGAAAAAATGCACCAAACTAACCGTCAACAGGGCTGGCAGGTAGAAATATTAGATTCCCAAATTGAAAAAGATGAAGGAATTTTTGAAGCAATTTATACTTCTGAAACCAATAAATTTCATTCTCGAGAAAAAATTTTAAAAACGGATAAAGAAAATACCTTTATTATTAGTTTTGTTGCTCCTGAACAATACTGGCAGAATTTTACCCAAGAAGTGGATTTGGTCTTGATAGAACCTTAAAAATATGCTAAAGTTAAATAAAAAGAGGGGGAGGTGAAAGATGTTTAAAAAATTTTTGATTGGAGTGATTTTGTTAGTTTTGATTGGAAGCATAGGCTGCACCTGTGGTTCAGCGCCAAAGCCTTTGCCGACGCCAGCACCAACGCCGAGTTCAACACCAACGCCGGAACCAGCACCGACGCCGACAGAAACACCGAAGCCAGCTCCACCAGAAGATGTAATTTATGCTCCTGATCTCATAAATTATTATTTTGACCAGTTTCCGGAAATAAAGTTTGATTATGGTAAAGTAGTCAAGGTTCGAGGAGTAGTAATTGAATGGTACTCTTGGAAAGGTGCTACATTAATTGTTCTTGGGCCAAAGGTTGATGATGCGGCGGTGGAGTGTGGATTCAATGACAAAAAAGAAATAGCAAAAACAAGAAAATTAATGGCTGGTAAAAAAAATGGACCCATTAAAAACGGGCCTGAAGTAGTAATAGAAGGGAAACTTCGGGATTACGGCTGGCCCAATTATATAAGATTGACGGATTGTTTATTAATATATGTCTATTAATTTAGGTAATTTAGGAAAAAGAGAAAGGGGTCCTTCGGGGCCCTTTTTGTTTTCTTTTATTTTCTGATTGTGGTACAATGAAAGTGGGTATGAAAAAACCGGCCAGAAAAAAAATATTTTTCTTTTTGATTTTTTTAGGGATTTTCCTTTTTAGTTCAGAAGTTTTGGCCTTAGAACTTAATTGGCCTTCTTCTCCTTTGGGCACGGATATTGAAGAAGCCCTTACCCCTGAGGGTGGATTGCCTAAATTAGTTCAATATTTTTATGAATGGTTTATTTGTTTGGGCGGTT